>JBARBA010000233.1:0-4070 GCA_049792555.1 Anaerolineales bacterium | reverse complement strand
CTTGAACTTGTCAAAAGTCCAATTCCTGGTGAGGTAGTAATAAAGTGATATATCACTTGTTTATGGGCAGGAAAACATATACCATTTGGGAGTAATTCGGCTTTGGCGCGCAAAAGCTGGAAACGATGTAGAAAATGTCCCGAACAACAATATTATATCGTGACAACGTGTCCTTGCAATGGCGCTTGTCCGATAGAAAAGCATTCAAGTGAATCTCGCGCTACGAAGGGCAGGCGCGAAATATTTTGTCCTTCAACATTCAAAAGGAGACTGTAATGAAAAATAATATTCTTCACCCCTGGTTGACCCGGTTACTTCGCCAACTGATCCCGAACATTGGCACTGTTTTGGTGGTAGCCGCGCTGTTGTTTGCCAATAACGTCCGCGCCGCAAGCCTGAGCGCCGCCTCGCCCAACACGATTTCCTATCAGGGCACGCTTTCCACCGTCAGCGGAACGGCGGTCACTGGCAGCGTGGGCATTACCTTCAGCCTGTACAATGTCCCGTCAGGCGTTACTGCCCCCCTATGGACTGAACCGCATACCGGCGCAAACGTCGTGCCGGTCAATAATGGGCTGTTCAACGTGCTGTTGGGCAGCATTACGCCCATTCCTTCTGCCGTGTGGGATAACGCTCCGGTTTATTTAGGGGTACAGGTGGCGGGCGACAGTGCGGAATTATCGCCGCGTGAAGTGGTCAGCGCCGTGCCTTATGCCATGAACGCCGCCGGAACCATTGTCATCCCTGATGGAAGCATAACGACGCCAAAAATTGCGGTAGGGGCGATCACTAGAGATAAATTGGCAAGTGGCGCTGCAAGTAAAATCACGATGCTCGATCAGCCAATCCAAATCGTGAATGAATGGGGGGGCGCAACAAGCGGAAGAACTTTAGACTTGAGCGCCAGTGTGCCCGTAACTGCGCAGAGTGTTTTGGTGGAAATTAACGCTGGCGGCGCAGATGTAAGGGCATGTCTTAAGACACCTGGGGCCACCTATGAGTCTCTTTGTGTTCAAGAATCCACTGGCGGAACATCATTTGGGCAAGGATGGGTCAAAATGTCTAATCGGACCATCTACTATTGGACATCAATGAGCCCATCATCTCAGATGATGTGGATTATTGGGTATATGGAGCAGTAATACAAATGGCAACATTCCCTTTCTTACCTCTCAATCGTGAAGTTGCGCAACTTATGGACGCAAATTTTCAAAGGATAAAATTATGAATACCAAAAGAAAAATCAAGGTTTCAAGCAGTTTGTTTGTTGTTCTCATGCTATTTGGGTTGCTTGCAAGTATGAGTTCCTTGAATATTAGTAACGTAAAAGCGCAAGGTGTGCCGACCATTGTCTCGCAAACCTTACCCGGTGATAAGGCACAACAAAACGATGCCCAATCCAATCCTTGTGGTGACGCGAGTTTACAAAATGCGTCATTTACCCTGGACGGCGTGACGCTGAATCTATGCACGCAGTTTCTACCGGGTTCGTTTATTTCTGCCGAAGCGAATGCCATGCAGATAGCAACCGCTGTCAAGTGGAATAAATTCCAGGAACTATCTGTCATGGCGGTGCCTTTTGGTACCAGGTTGTCAACAGAAAATTTGCCGGTTGCCGGACCCGGCATGGAAGAACAATATCGCACCGATTTGAAAAATTATCGGCATTCCCAGGGAGGAAATCCGCAGCCCGGGCCAACTGTCATGCTTTTTGGCAAATCAGTCACCGGTTCGACAAGCGTTGTAAACTTGAATATTAATTCAAGCATTGCGAAACCCGTATTGATATCAGAATGGGTCGTAGAAGCGGGGAGTAGATTATGGATTGTGCGGGCCAGCCAGGAACAGGATGAAGCATTGACGGTTTTGAAAGAAACAACGACGGCGAATACGCTTTTCAGCCAATTAAGCCTGGATAGTTCCACCCTGACTCAGCCGTCTGTGTTACTTCAAAACTTAAAAAATGAGCAACTCGCAGCGAAAAATCCTCGATCTCCAATCATTGCCATGCCTGCCAGTGTGGCCGACCTTCCTTTTCCAAGTTGGTGGAATGGCGATTGCGATACCAATAATTATTACGCTCAATCAGGCTGGTCAGCTTATCCGCTTGGGGGTTCTTATCGAGGCGTCAAGGCTTGCGGCCCACGCCCAGCCTATGATGGTTCACCGGAGCCTGTCGTACAATTTTTCTCGGGCGCTTGGGGCGAATTTGAATGGGAATGCGTAGAATTGAGTATGCGTTATTTGTATCTGGCTTATGGCGTTGCTCCCTATCCTGGTAATGGAAGAGATGTGGTATGGAGTTATCCGGGTAGCAGGCTTGTAAAAATTGGTAATGGCACAGCCGGAGCTGCTCCCAAACCTGGAGATGTGTTGAGCTATGATGCTACTGCACCTTGGGGTCATACATCCGTTGTTGCAGCATCCAACGTAGATGCAAATGGCAATGGCACAATCACCATCATCGAACAAAACGCAGCAGCCGCTGGCGGAGCCAGAACCCACACAGTATCAAATTGGTATGTGCAGGATAATCAAACTGTCAGTGGCTGGCTACATGAGCCGGAACCTGTTACGAGCATCAGCCTATCTGGCACCGCCGGGGATAATGGCTGGTACAAATCTGCGGTCAATGCTACTTTGTCCGCGTCTGGAGCAAGCCAAACGCAATACAAAATTGATGCAGGTTCCTGGCAGGTTTATAGTACGCCGGTTCCCATTTCAACCGATGGGGCGCATACGGTCTATTACAAATCTCAAAACTCGTCGGGCAATTGGGAAAACGAAAAATCTACCTCTTTTAAGATTGATGCAACTGCTCCCACCGGCTCGCTTGTCATTCAAAACGGCTCCATCCAGACCTATTCCGTTGCGGTTGGCCTGAATGCACAGGGCAGTGACGCTAATGGCATTGCTGGTGTGCATTTCCGCGATGCCGGGCAAACCACCTGGTCAGACTGGGTTGCGCCCGGTTCCACGCTCTGGCAGCTTGTCGGCTCTCAGGGGCAGACCGCCAGCGTCGAAGCAGAATTCAAGGATAACGCGGGCAATCTATCGTCTGTGGTTTCAGATAGCATCGTGCTCAATTTTTACCCCGCCAGGCCATCTTCTGCGCTTTACAAGTTGGATCGCAGCACATTCGGCGCGGTTGGCATGAGTGTCGGTTCATCGCAATATATTTTGAATGGCACAGCCGGACAGCCTAGCATGGTGGGCTTAATGCAAGGCACAAATTATCACTTGAATTCCGGTTATTGGGCCATGTCATTGATCCCCACGCCAACCCCCACCAAGACCAGCACCCCAACGGCAACGCGCACTTACACCCCAACACCGATCAAAACCAATACTCCAACGCCCACGCGCACTTACACCGCCACATCCACCAAAACGGTCACAATAACGCCGACGCCTACAAAGACACTCACCCCGACACCCACGTTTACAAACACTCCAACGGCGACTTCCACCAGCACACCCACACCGACAGTCACCAGTACGCCTGCTGTCACCGCGCAGACCTTTATTTCTAATGCTTCCCAGGACGGTTGGGTGCTCGAATCGAGCGAAACCAGCAACGTGGGCGGCGCAATGAATGTCACTGCCACAACCTGCAACCTGGGCGATGACGCGATCAGGAAGCAATATCGCTGCATCCTGTCCTTTGGCACCGGCGGCCTGCCCGATAACGCGATCATCACCAAAGTCAAGCTCAAAGTGCAGAAGAGCGACATTGTGGGCGGCGGCAACCCGGTAACGATATTTGGGGGCTTCATGGCAGATGTCAAGAATGGCTTCTTCGGCACAACGGCGCTGCAAACCGGCGATTTCCAGACAGCCGCCAACGCATCGTATGGCCCCTTTGTGCCCGCCCCGGTGAGCAACTGGTATACGATTGACCTGACCGGCGCTAAGCCCTTTGTCAACAAGCTGGCAACCGGTTCCGGCCTGACGCAAATCCGCCTGCGCTTCAAGCTGGATGACAACAATAACACGGTTGCCAAATACCTCAGCCTGTTCAGCGGCAATGCCCCGGCTGCCTCGCGTCCGCAGTTGATGATAACTTACAC
>JBARBA010000232.1:0-2461 GCA_049792555.1 Anaerolineales bacterium | reverse complement strand
CTTTACAACCGTGTGTTTGGCGCTCTTCCTCTCGCCATTCCTGTTCATGATATTCACCTCCCTGAAGACGACTGCCCAGATGTCCGTTATTGGCTCGCCCATTTGGCCGGCCAAATCTGTCCCCTACACGCTGACCGATGCGAACAAGGGCGTCTATACCCTGCAGGTGAATAAAAGCGGTACCCTGGTTGATGTCACCATCGATATGAGCACGCTGGTGGGTAAGAAGGTGGACGTTTACAACCTCCCATTTCCAGATGGGACAAAAAGAGACATGGCTGTCATTCAGGGTTTCCAAAAGGGCAGCATTGTTATGGATCCGGCGAACCCAGCCGCCGCCCCGATCGCCTGGAATGACGGTTACTTCAAAGGGCAGCCGCGCGCGCTCTGGGAATGGTCGCCCACCTGGACCAACTTCCATGAGATGTGGGACGACATTAAATTCCCAGGTGCGTTGTTGAACACCGTCTATTATGCGTTTGTCACAACGATAGGCACTTTGCTTTCCTGTATCCTTGTGGCTTTCGGCTTTTCGCGCTTTCGCTTCCCCGGGCGCGATTCTTTGTTCATTCTCCTGATTTCGATCCTGTTCCTGCCCATCGCTGTGACGGTTATCCCCACGTTTACTTTCTGGACACAAGTCACCAAACTTGGGCTTGGGATCGGGGTGGGGACCTGGTGGCCGCTGATCATCCCTTCATTCTTCGCGAACCCCTACGACGTGTTCCTGCTGCGGCAGTATTTCATGACCCTGCCGAAAGAGTTGGATGAAGCGGCGATGATCGATGGGGCTGGCCCATTTCGTATTTTGTGGGCGGTGATTATTCCACAATCCTACCCGGTCATCGTGGCGGTCACGGTCTTCCATATTGTTTGGGCCTGGAATGATTACTTTGGGCCGTTGATTTACCTTTCCACCAACAGGCCTTCGATGCCGATCTCGGTGGCCCTGGCTTACTTTAACGGGATGTATGGTTCACGCCCGGAGTTGATCCAGGCAGGGGCGCTTTTGGCGCTTATTTTCCCATTGATCCTTTTCTTTGCAGCTCAACGCTTCTTCGTTCAGGGTATTGTCATTACCGGCGTTGAGAAGTAATCAAAATAATGCTTAAAGTCGCAGTCATCGGTGGCGGCTCAACCTACACGCCAGAACTCGTCAACGGGTTTCTGGCGCGTTTGGTTAAGTTCCCGCTTAATGAACTTTGGTTGATGGATATTGACGCCGAAAGGCTCAAAATCGTCGGCGGGTTTGCCCGGCGCATGGTCGAGGCCAAGGGTTCCCCTTTTAAGGTAATCTTGACCACGAACCAGCGAGAAGCCGTCACGGGCGCAACCTACGTTACCACGCAGTTGCGTGTGGGGCAGATGGAAGCCCGAAAGAAGGACGAATATCTTGGGCTTCGTCATGGCCTGATCGGTCAGGAAACCACCGGTGTGGGTGGTATGGCCAAGGCCATGCGCACCATCCCGGTGATTTTGAAAATTGCCCGGGATATGCAGGAACTTTCCGCGCCGGGCGCAATGTTGGTGAATTTCACCAACCCGGCGGGATTGGTGACGCAGGCGCTCAGTCAGTATAGTGAAATCCCTTCGGTGGGTGTGTGTAATGTCCCGCTAACAGCCAGGATGATGATTATCAGTAAACTCGAAAAGGCCACGGGGAAAAAGATTGACCTGGGCCAAACGGAGTTGAAAACGCTGGGGCTGAATCACTTATCCTGGCATCGCGGCTTTACCGTCGATGGGGAAGATGTCTGGCCGCAGGTGATTAACGAGTTTATCAAGGAACTGAAATCGGCAGAGCACCCGGAATGGGACCCGCGCACGGTGGAAGTGTTGCGCATGATCCCGAACTATTATTTGCAGTATTTCTATCATACTGACAAAAAACTGGCCGCGCAGCAAAAATGGCCGCCTTCGCGCGGTGAAGAAGTTATCGAGATCGAAAAGGGCCTTTTGCGGGAATATGCCGACCCGAACCTGAACGAGCCGCCTGCCGATTTGATGAAGCGCGGCGGCGCATATTACTCGACGGTGGCGACGCAATTGCTTAATGCCCACTACAATGACTTGAACGAAACTCACGTGGTAAACATAAAGAATAATGGCGCGGTGAAAGAATGGCCTGCCGAATGGGTGCTGGAAATTCCATCCAGGGTGCGACGCAGTGGCATTACCCCTATTCCCACCGAACCGCTGCCGCCGGCTTGTTTCGGGTTGATCGCGCAGGTCAAATCGTACGAACTGCTGACGGTGCAGGCCGCCGTTCACGGCGACCGCGATGCCGCCTATCAGGCGTTGTTGGCTCATCCGCTTGGCCCGACTGCGGACAAGGTGCAGGCCGTGCTGGACGATATGCTCGAGACGCATAAACCGTATCTGCCGCAATTTTGGACGAGTTGAATGCCGCGAGGCGCATAAGTTTGTGCGCTTTTTTTCAAATATCCCACTTTTAAAGGTT
>JBARBA010000231.1:0-6542 GCA_049792555.1 Anaerolineales bacterium | reverse complement strand
GGAAAATAGAGGGGCAGCGCCGGCAGTTCCCTGGCGAAGACCACCTGAAAATTACGATACAAGCGTGTGCGGACGGTAATATCGGGGTTAATGCGGGCCTGCTCGAGATATTCGCTTGCATCGCGGTTATCCCACTGGGCGTAATTCTGGCCGCCTGTCATCTCGGACTGATGCCAAAACGGATAGGGATCAGGGTCAGGGGAACGCGCCAGGTTCAAGTCAATCAGGGCTGCCTGGTATTTGCGAGGCGTTAGCCGGTCATTGAACAATGTGGCATAAGGGAGGGCTTCAAGCGTGACTTTGACGCCAACCGCCGCCCAATTTTTCTGGATCAGTTGCGCAATGGCCGTATGCAGGGCGTCATCAGGATGGATCAGCGTGAATTCCAGCGATTTTCCATCTTTGTTCACACGCACATCTTCGCCACTGGCGGGGATTTTGTACCCGTTGTTCTTCAGCAAGGCGATCGCATCTTCGGGGAGAAAGTCAACATGCTCGATGTTGTCGTAATAAGCCCACGTATTGGGAAATAAAGGGCCATCGGCAAGGATCGCTTGCCCTTGAAGGATTTTGTTTACGATCATCTGGCGGTTAAGGGCCATGAGCAGGGCGCGGCGCAAATTGGCATCCTGGAAGAAAGGGACTTCAGGGTTATTTAGATTGAACAACACCAGGCTTAATTCCGGCAGACGGCCCGTATAGATGGACATGTTCGCATCTGCCAGTGTTTGCGGAAGCACATCTGGGGTAATTTCGCTCAGGCCCAATACTTGTCCCTGGCGATAAGCATCCAGCCCGGCGGCTGAAGAGGGGTAGTAGCGAAAAATGACTTGCTCGATATAAGGTTTCTTGCCGTAATATTTATCGAATGCGCTCAGTTCCACGCCTTTTACTTGTCCGTTTTCGACGATTAAGCGATCGAAACGATAAGGTCCTGTCCCCACCGGCGCAAGATTAAATGGCGAAGCGGCGATCTGGTCAGGCGCGGTGGTCTCAAGCAAATGTTTGGGGAGCACACCAAAGGTCAGATAATCCAGGAATGGGGCAAATGGTTCAGGGAGCACAAACTGGATGGTTTTGTCGTCTGGCTTGTTGATCTGAATTTGCTTCCACATATCCCGCACATCTTGTGGAAAAAAGGATGAGCCGCTCTTGATCAGGTCGATGGTAAAAATAACATCGTCGGTTGTTACCGGTTGTCCATCGTGCCAGACGGCATCTGGCCGAATGGGGATGTTGTAGATCTTGCCGTCTTGCGAAACCCCCCACGGCTCTGCCAGATCAGGAACGGGCATACCGCCTGCATCAAATTTGATCAGGCTGCTGAAAATCAATCGGTCAATATCACGATCGGGAGGATTGTTCTGGTCAATCAGGGGATTGAGGCGGCTGATGGAGCCGATCAATGCCTCGGTATAGATACCGCCGGTGGTGGGCAGAGGCGCAGAGCCTTTTTGGCCCGGCTGTTGTGTTAATAACAACACGCCTACTATCACCAGCGTCAGGACAACAACCAGAATTTGCCAGCGCAGTTTTTTCATAAATAAATTAAAGAAAGGCCTGTTCCCCAGCCGGGCCGCTCACCAGGCCCGCGCGCAACCCTGACGGCGTGAAGCCGATGGGGCAGGCAGGTCCGTGTGGCCCTGGCCGGGTAAGCGGCCTTTCAATGGATTGTCACCCGACTCTTAGTGGAAGAGAATGAGTTCGAAAAGCGCCAGACCGAAGAACAGCACCGAAAGGGCAATTGTCACGTAGAAAAGGGTTTTCTCAATGCCGCGACGCGCCGTGAAGACGGAGCCGGTATCGGCGCCGGTAAAGCCGCCCAAGCCTGCGCCCTTGCTCTGTAAAATAACGCTGGCAACCAGGGCAATCGATGTGATGAGTAAAGCAATGTTAAGATAGGTTTTCATTTTTTATTTGTCTCCTGCAAATTTAACTTGGACATTATACTTCGGTTTTTCAAATTCGTAACAAAAAGGTCAAAATCGCTAGTAGAATGAATTGGCAAACGCATCATCTCATTATTTCGGGGGAGTTGTTGTCGAAGGTGGTTTCGACACCTGCACTCCCGAAGAGACACCGGGACAGGTGTGCGTTCGGTGCAGTGTACGGCGGCGAAACAGCATCGCCGCCTACTCAACCACCGATTATTGAGATGATACTGGCAAACTTATATTTGGCACAAGAGGCGCAATGCACGAACTGGTCATTAATTTGCATATGCACACTGTTTATTCGGACGGAACCGGCACGCATGCGGATATTGCGCGCGCGGCGCTTAAATGCGGCCTGGACGTGGTCGTCGTTACCGACCATAATGTGCTTGTTTCAGGGCCGCAGGGATATTACGGCGAGGGGAAAAAGCGGGTCTTGATGTTGGTCGGCGAGGAGGTGCATGACCAGACGCGCAATCCGCAGAAGAGTCATTTGCTGGTGTTGGGAGCGGATCGGGAATTGGCTACTTTTGCCCCGGACCCGCAAAACCTGATCGATAATGCGCGCGGCGCGCAGGGCATGTCCTTTTTGGCGCATCCCTTTGACCGTGAATGTAAACCTATTAAGGAGACGAGTATTTCCTGGGACGATTGGGACGTGCATGGTTTTACCGGTCTTGAGTTGTGGAACGGGCTGAGTGAATTAAAGTCATATAGTCCTTCTATTTTCCGTCTCCTTTTTTATGCCTTCTTCCCGCGTTTGCTTGCCCGGCAGCCGCAGGCGCAGACGCTGCGAAAATGGGATGAACTGCTGAGTGCCGGCAACAAGGTCGTTGCCATTGGCGGTTCGGATGCGCACGCCTTCCACAAACGGATGGGGCCATTGGCCGGGACGATTTTCCCGTACGAATTCCATTTTCGGACGATCAATACGCATATCCTGATTCCTGCCGCGTTGACCGGGGATGTGGAGGCTGACCGGCGAATGGTTTATGGAGCGTTGGCCGCCGGGCATGCTTTTATCGGATATGACTTGCCCGCGCCGACAAAAGGATTCCGCTTTAGCGCCCAGGGACGGGAAGGGGACGCGATCAATGGAGATGAACTCTGTGCGGAAGGCGGGGTGACGTTCAAGGTGCGGCTTCCCGCAATTTCAGAGTGCCACCTGTTAAAAGATGGGGAAGTGATCCAGAAGTGGAAGCAGCATGAGGTGTGTTCCTACGTCACGACGCAGCCGGGCGTTTATCGGGTGGAGGTCTATCGTTCGTTTTTGGGCAGACGCCGGGGCTGGATTTTTAGCAACCCGATTTACGTGAGGTAAAAGCCTATAAAACGGGGACAGCCCCGAAAGAACCGGGGCAGGCGGCTGCGGGGCGTTGGATGCGCGTCGCGTTGATTGGCGAGGTATTCTCCCCAGCTTCGAGTTTTTGCCATTTAATGGGCGAAATCCACCGGCGCGAGGCGATGCAGTTTCCAACATTTCAACATTCGTCCTTCCCAATACCGATGCTTTCGACTAAAATACAACCCGCTTTATCGAAGGTCGCGCACTCCGCGCGATTCTTTCCGCCCCCGGCTTGCGCCTACGGTGCATTGTCTGGGAGCTATCCCGAGGAAAGGAGGTTTCTCCCAAATGCGTACATATGAACTTGTTTGTATTATCCACCCTGACCTGGACGACAACGCTTTTAAAGGTGTTATTGAAAAGGTGAGTGGTTGGATCAGCGAAGCAGGCGGCAATGTAGACAAAGTGGAACCCTGGGGCCGCCGTCGTATGGCCTACAGCATCCGCAAGCAGCGTGAAGGGCAGTATGTTTTGTTCCACATCAGCATGCTTCCCAGCGCCACTGCAAGCCTGGAACGTAATATCCGTTTCCAGGAGTCTGTGTTGCGCTCGATGCTGACGCTTGTTGAGTAGGCACTATACGATGGGACGATTTGTCCCGATCTTTGTCGGTTAATTATTTGATGAAAGTAAGGAGAGAATTATGAGCCGGGGTTTGAACAAGGTCATGATTATCGGTCATCTGGGGCGCGATCCTGAAATGCGCTACACCCCTTCCGGTCGCCCGGTGACCACTTTCACGGTTGCCACCAGCCGTTCGTGGAATACTGTGGATGGCGAACGCCACCAGGAAACGGAATGGTTTAACGTGGTGGCATGGGGCAACCTGGCGGAAATCTGCAAGCAGTATCTGACAAAGGGCCAGCAGGTCTATATCGAAGGCCGCTTGCAGACACGTCACTGGGATGACAAAGAAGGCAATAAGCACAGCAGCGTTGAAATCGTTGCCAATGAAATGATGATGCTTGGCGACCGCCGCGATTCAAACAGTACCGAGAAGCACGCGGCAGAAGCCACCGACGAATCCGAACTGCCATCCACCGACGAGGATGAATTTCCTTTCTAAATTTGATGCGGCTGCACAATGCCGCAATTGGAGTAAATATTCATGGACGACCGAGACAGCAGAGACAACAGAGACAACAGGGAAGAAGGCGGATCTGGCGACCGACGTTATTTTTCGCGCCCAAAGATTTGCGCTTTCTGTACCGATAAGAACCTGAAAATCAATTACAAGCATGGCGACATGCTGCGCCGTTATGTGACCGAAGAGGGCAAAATTCGCCCGCGGCGCCAGACCGGCACCTGCGCGAGACATCAGCGCGAATTAGCCGCTGCGGTGAAGCGCGCCCGACAGATTGCGCTTCTGCCCTTTGTTTACGAAGGCCGGGATAGCTAGCAATCGCTCATGGGACGCGGACAATACCTGCGTCTCGAAGACGATACAGAGACCCTATGCCTACAAATATCAAAAATAAAAGACACGTTGCCCACCTTGAACAGGTGGCTCGTCAGAACCAGGCGATCAAAATTGGAGCCATTGCCGTTATTGCGCTAGTGGTGCTCGTGGTGATTTACGGAGCGGTTATCAACCCTGCCATTCAGCCTCATCGCCCGGTTGCCAGCGTCAATGGCGTGTGGATTACGGTGGCGGATTTCCAGGCGGAAGGCAAGATAGAACGCCTCCAGTTGGCGAGCCAGTACAATCAATATTTGCAGTATGCGCAAATGATGGGCGTGACCGACTTGGCCAATGACCAAAATTTCGGTCCGGCCGTACAAAAACTCCAAACGCAGAGCGATCCACTCACTTTGGGGCAGACAGTGCTTGATACTGTCATCGAAAATGAATTGATCCGCCAGGAAGCCAAGAAGCGCAATATTACCGTCAGCGCGCAAGAAGTTGACGAAGAACTACAATCAGGGCTTGGTTATTTCCCCAAAGGTTCGCCCACCCCGACTTTGACCAGCGTTCCTGTTATTGAATCTACGTTGAATGCGACGGAACGGGCGATTGTATCGATTACGCCAACTCCAGGCACGATCACACCCACGATCACATCCACACTTGATCCATCCATTACCCCTACCATTACATTTACCCCTACGACTACCGTTACGCCAACCGCAACTGTGACTGCCGGTCCCTCACCTACGCCGCCCGCAACGCTCACGCCCATGCCGACCTCTACGCCTTTGACCTTGCAAGGGTATCAAGAACAATTGAAAACGGAGGTGGCCGGTCTCAATACACAGGCTCACCTTTCAGAGAGCGAATTTCGCGGTTATTATGAGAACCAGGTCTACCGCCGTAAGTTGGAAGAATCAGTTGTAGCCGACCTGAAACCCGTTGAAGAAATGGTTTGGGCGCGGCATATCCTGGTCGCAACCGAAGCAGAAGCCTTGCAAGTGCTTGCGCGCTTGAAGAAGGGCGAAGACTTTGCCAAGATTGCCAAAGAAGTTTCCCTGGATACGTCCAGCGGCCCCAATGGCGGCGATCTGGGCTGGTTTGGCAAAGGCACAACGATCGCCGAATTCCAGGATGCTGCTTTTGCCATGAAGATCGGCGAAATCAGTAGCAAGCCTGTACAATCGTCGGCCGGATATCACATCATCCAAATAATCGGTCACGAGAACCGCCCGGTAAGCGGCGCAGACTTCCAGAGGTACAAAGACCAGACCTTCCAGGATTTCTTGAAGAAACTGCATGATGCTGCCAAGATCGAGGAATACGATCTCTGGAAAGATGTTGTGCCCTCGGATCCGGCTTTGCCGACCCCTGACGCATCGCAGGGACAATTACCCACAGGGCCGTAAAAACGAAAAAATAGAGATTAGAGAAACGTCCCTCCGTAAAAGGAGGGACGTTTTTTGATTTTCATGTTGCGGAGACTTTTTTAGCTTTCGACTTTATCCTTCGTTTTTCCCGCGCGCTCGCGCAGTTGGATCAAATATTCAATTGCCATGAAGCCGAGCACGAACCATATCGCAACCGAAAAGTTCAGGATGTGTCCGATTTGCAGCCAGGCCAGGATAGCGAAATAAATTCCGACCCAGATGGCCTGGCGCGCGACCACGCCCACGTCGTTTGACATCAACCGTTGGTTCAAAAGAAAAGAGATGGGCAGCGCCGTCCCTGTAAAAGCCACCACGATCAGCGCAAAAAATGCCCAGCGCGGCCAAAGCGTCGGTACGCTAAAGTGCAAGATCAAAGCCAGTCCGCCCCAGCCGCCGACCAGCAGCAGGAGCGTGGGAACCAGGAA
>JBARBA010000230.1:0-7535 GCA_049792555.1 Anaerolineales bacterium | reverse complement strand
GAATAGCGTCGCCGCCTACTCAACCACCGATTTTTGAGATGATACTCTCAATCGCGGGCGTCGTAGCCGGGGCCGTTCTTGAAATAGTCGTAGTTGGGGCGGGTGTCGTCGGTCAAATTGACGACTTCACCGGCGTTCAACTTGCGGGCAGTTTCGAGCACGACTTTCTTGCCGTGATGGTCGGTGCCTTCCCAGTGACCGGCGATGCCCACCTTGCTGATAAACTCGCCGCCCTTGGCGGTATATTTGGCCGGGACTTCGTCTTCAGGGAAGATGGCCGCAAACGGGCATTCGGGGACGCACGCGCCGCAGTCGATGCAGGTATCGGGGTCAATGTAAAACCACGGCCACTCTTCCTGCGGCTTGCCGGGGATAATGCACTCCACCGGGCACACATCCACGCAACCGCTGTCACGCAAACACAGGCTTGTAATAATGTGAGTCACAAAGCACCTCCTGATTTTTTTTGATTTGAAATTGATGGGATTATTATAGCTGTCTTCCAGCATATAAGAAAGGTGACGGTCACGTATCATCTCAAAATTTGGGGGGATTTGTTGTTGCAAGGTGGTTTCGATACGGCGGCGGGACAACACCGCCGCCTACTCAACCACCGATGATTGAGATGATACACTGTCACCTTATATTAGGCATCAACTATCAAAGCGCGCAGCAATGGCTTCCCAGTTGACCACGTTCCACCAGGCGGCGGTGTATTCGGCGCGGCGGTTCTGGTACTTGAGATAGTAGGCGTGTTCCCAAACGTCGAGCGTGGCCAGCGGCTTGAGACCGTCGCTCATGGGGTTGTCCTGGTTGGGGGTCGAAAACACCGCCAGTTTGCCGGACTTAAAGATCAGCCAGGCCCAGCCGGAGCCGAAGCGCGTGTTGGCTGCCTTCTCGAACTCGGTCTTGAACGCCGCGAAACTGCCGAAATCGGCTTCGATGGCTTTGGCCAGCTTGCCCTTTGGCTCGCCGCCGGCATTGGGAGCCATGATGTTCCAGAACAGGTCGTGGTTCCAGGTTCCGCCGCCGTGGTTGCGCACCGCAGTGCGAATATCTTCGGGCACGTCGTTCAGCTTCGTCAGCAGGTCTTCCAGCGACCAGGAGGCCAGTTCAGGGTGCTTTTCGACGGCCAGGTTCAGGTTGGTGACGTAAGCCGCGTGATGCTTGTCGTGGTGGATGGTCATGGTCTGCGCATCGATGGTCGGTTCGAGCGCGTTGTACGCATACGGGAGCGGAGCAAGTTGAAATGCCATTTTTTACTCTCCTTCCAAGAGTGGGTTTTATGGATTGACTATGTCGAAATACAAGCTTATTCTAGCCCCGCGCTATACGCAAGTCAATCGACAAATGGGGTGAGTTTCCGTCACCCGGCAAGCTGGCCCCACGCCCAACCGGGGGATTGTATTCCATCACGATCATCATTAGAATGACAGAAAAAAACGTATCATCTCAATATTTCGGGAAGATTGCTGTTACATGGTGGTTTCGATACGGCGGCGGAATAGCGTCGCCGCCTACTCAACCACCGATTTTTGAGATGATACGAAAAAACTAATTTCAACAAAGGATACCCCCATGAAATCCATCTCCCGTTTCCTGTTGATTGCAACGCTGCTGTCGATATTTTTCGCCTTCGGGCTGAATCCGTTACCGGCGCTGGCCTCCCCGCTTGCCGTGACCGGTCAGAAGCTTGCCATCCCGTCCTATTTTGACCCGCCCAACGCGCTGTGGACCCGCCTCGAAAACGGCGCGCCCACCGTCGGGTTGGCCATCATCAATCCCAACAGCGGCCCCGGCGCCAACCGCGACCCGAACTATGCTGCCGAAGTCCAGCGGATGCGCGCCAAAGGGATCATTGTGCTCGGCTACGTCGATACGGCCTACAGCGCGCGGGCGGCGGCTGCCGTCAAAAGCGACGTCAACCGCTATTATGTCTGGTACGGCGTCAGCGGCATCTTTTTCGACGAAGCCAGCAACGACTGCACAAAGAAGAGCTATTACCAGGCGCTATACAGCTACGTCAAAGCCAAAAACGCAACCGCCAAAGTCGTCATTAACCCCGGCACAAACACCCCTGAATGCTACATCACCACCGCTGACATCATCATCAACTTCGAAAGCGCCTACAGCGCCTACCTGGCCTGGAAGCCGAGCGGATGGGAAGTCAAATACCCGGCCAGCCGCTTTTGGCATCTGGTGTATGCCACCCCGCAAGCCAGCCTGGCCAACGCCATCACGCTCTCCAAAAACCGTCACGCCGGTTGGGTCTACGTCACCCCTGACACGCTCAACAACCCCTGGGACACGCTCCCGCCCGGCGCTTACTGGGCGGCTGAATTGAACCTGGCAAAACAGTAATGCGCTGTTGGGGAGTATAGTTCTCCAGAAAAGTTTTTTCCACGTGAACCAAGAACTCGTCCACAGATTTCGCAGATTTTCGCAGATTTTTTAAATCTTTTGCCGTTTCTATCTGCGTCATCTGTGTAATCTGTGGATAACGCTCGGAAAGAATTTTTCTGGACATCTATAAAAAGTTGGGCGCGGGTACCCTGACCCGCGCCCAACTTTTTTGTTGTCTATCCAAATTTATAGGCCACGCCAAAACCGCCGCGTGGATACTTCCACGAGATGTTTTTGGTCGGGCAGAGCACACGGCAGGTGCCGCATTCGATGCAGCTTTGCACAGCGATCTGCACGCCGCCGCCATCCTGCAGGCGGTAAGCGCCGACCGGGCAGAAGGTGGCGCACGGTTTACCAACGCACTTTACGCAAGTTTCGGGATCCTTGATTTTCAGGTGCGGTTCCTGCTCGTCGGTAAAATACTTGAGCGTTATGAGAATGTCGTCGATGAAAACTGCGGGCAGGTCTGCGGGACGGGTGGTGGTAGTCTGTTGATCCATGTCAATCTCCTTAAATACCAATAATGGTGCGGCCAAAGGCCACAATGTCGCCCACGGCCTTCAACAGCGGGCGGCGGTCGGTCAACGAGCGCAGGATGTCACGGTAAAGCTGCTTCTTGGGCTTGCCAAAACCCGTGAAGAACATGCCCAGGGCATCGTTGACGAAATCGGGGTAGATCTTCATAAAATCCGGGTGCGTCTCAAGGAAATGCGACAGGTTACGGTACTGGTGCAGGTCTTGCATGATAAAGCGCTTCTTGAGCCGCGTCGAATAAGATGACAAACTCTTGGCCGAGAAATCGCCCAGTTTGTGGGCTTCAATGGCGGTCTCGGCGGCTTCCTTGCCGGCGATGATCGCCATGTTGGTGCCTTCCCAGTGCAGGGCGTTGACCATGGCGGCGGCGTCGCCGGCCACCAACGCGCCGTCGGTGTAGAGCTTGGGCATTTCGCGCCAGCCGCCCTCGGGGATCAGGTGCGCGCCGTATTCCATCAGGCGTCCGCCGGCAATGATTGGGGCGATATAAGGATGGTTCAGGTAGCGCTGGAGCAGTTCGTAAGGCTTGACGCCGCTCTCGCGCAGGGCCTGGAGCGTGACGCCCACGCCCAGCGACAGGCTGTCGCCACCTGTGTACAGGAAGCCCAGGCCGGGCAAGCCCATCGTAACGTCGCCGATGACCGAGATGGCCATGCCGTGATTCTTGTCGGGCAGGCCCAGGCGGGCGTTGATCGTTTCCGCGGGGAGCGAGATCAACTGCTTGATGCCCAGCGCCGCCGCCGAGGGCTTGATGTCGTGGTCGATCAGGCCCAGTTTTTGGGTCAACAGGTTATTGACGCCCTCGCAGATAATGACCACCGGGGCGTAGACTTCGCCCTGCGCGCGGTCGGTCAGCACGCCCACGACCTTGCCGTCTTCACGGATGAAATCGACAACCAGCGTCTTGGGGATGATGAACGCGCCTTCCTTGACGGCCTGGCTGGCCCACCAGGCGTCGAACTTGGCGCGCTGGGCAACGTAGGCGTCGATGGGGTCGTTTTTGAGCTTGCCGCCCTGCACGGTGGCTTTGACCATGCCGTCGGGCGAAAGGAACCAGAAACCGGTCTCGGTGACGGGGCGTTCGAGCGGGGGTTTGCGCTCCATAAAATCGGGGTAGATTTCGCGCAGGGCGTGGGTGTAGACCGTGCCGCCGAAATAGTTTTTGCCGCCGGGATTCTGCCCGCGCTCGATCACGGCCACTTTCAAACCGCTGCGCGCCACCAGGGCCGCAGCCGTCGAACCGGCCATACCGGCCCCGATCACAATCACGTCGAAGCGAATCTTGTCGTCACTCATTTGCGGGTCTCTTTCATGGCGCGCACCTGTTTGATCAGGGCCGGGATGACTTCGTACAGGTCGCCGACGATTCCGAGCGTGGCGATATCGAAGATGGGGGCATGGGGGTCGCGGTTGATGGCCAGGATGAAATCCGAATCCTGCATCCCGACCTTGTGCTGGATCGCGCCGGAGATGCCGGCGGCGATATACAACTTGGGACGCACCGTCTTGCCGGTCTGCCCAACCTGGTGGTCATACTTGATCCAACCGGCGTCCACGCAGCCGCGACTCGACCCGACCACGCCGCCCAATTCGTCGGCCAGTTCCTTGATGAGTTCAAAGCCTTTGGGGCCGCCCAACCCGCGCCCGCCGGAGACGATCACGTCGGCGTATTCGAGCTTGACGCTGGAATCGGCATTGGTGATAAATTCGACGATTTGCGCGTTGACCATCTCCGGCGTGATTTCGATCTCTTCGCGCAGCACTTCGCCCTTCGCGTTCGGGTCGGGCTGAGGCGCGTTGAACACGCGCGGGCGCACGGTGGCCATCTGCGGTTGGTGATTCTTGCAGATGATGGTGGCTATTACGTTGCCGCCGAAAGCCGGGCGCGTGGCCAGCAACAGTTTCTTGACGCTGTCGCGGGCCACGCCCATGTCGAGTTGCGTGCAGTCGGCGGTCAGGCCGGTGCGCAAGCTGGTCGCCACTGCGCCGGCCAGGTCGCGCCCCAGCGTGGACGCGCCCACCAGGAAGACCTCGGGGCTGTATTTCTTGACCAGCGCTGTCAGCGCGCTGGTATACGGTTTGTTCAGGTAATGCTTGAAGGGTGGGGCGTCCACCAGGTAAACGCGGTCTGCGCCGTAGCGGATGGCTTCCTGCGCCAGCGCTTCGACGTCCTGCCCGACCAGGATGCCTTCCACCACCGCCGTATCGCCGCTCTTCGCCAGTTCATCTTTCACTTCCCCGGCCAGGCGGCGGGCCACCCCCAGCAGTTCCCAGGCCACCGGGTGGGCCTTGCCGTCTTCCTGTTCGATAAAAACCCAAAAACGTCTGGTCATTTTTGCGCTCCAAAATACTACTCAGCATTGGTGGTTGAGTAGGGCGAGCGCACTTTCTCGCCCGTATCGAAACCACCAAGTAACTTGAAAACAGTTGTATGTGGTTTCGGTACGGCGGCGGGATAACACCGCCGCCTACTCAACCACCGGTTATTGAAAAGTTATCCCAGCACCGAAGCCACAGATTCTGCGGCGAGAATTTTCTCCAACGCCGTCTTGACAGCCGCCTCGACGCCCACTTCGGCAGTCTTGATCACCTCGCCGCCTAAATGCTTTTCCGGCGTGCCGGTCTTGAAGACCATGGTCGGCGAGCCTTTCAGGCCGATCTGCGCGGCGTCATACGTCACCGGCGTATCCGCCGTCCACATTTCAGGCTCGTAACGCAGCGACTTGACCAGGTCGGGCAGGGACGCATATGGAATTTGGGCAATGTCCTTTTCGCAGGTCAGCAAGAGCGGGAAACCCGCCTTGACAACCTCGTTACGCGATTCGGTGCGGCGCTCGACCAGCGCAAAGCCGTCCTGCATATTGACCTCGCGGATTTTGACCGCATACGTCACCAGCGGCAGATCGAGCCGCACGGCCACGCCCGGCCCCACCTGGGCGGTATCGCCGTCGATGGCCTGTTTGCCGAAGAAGATCATCTGGATCGGCTCCAGCGAGTGGATGTGGCGGATGGCTTCGGCCAGCACGTAGGAGGTGGCCAGCGTGTCCGCGCCCGAAAAGCGCCGGTCGGAGACCAAAATGCCGCGGTCTGCGCCCATTTCGACGCATTCGCGCAGCGCCGAGACGGCCGCCGGCGGCCCCATCGTGATGACCGTGACCTTGCCGCCCAGTTTGCGCTTCCACTCCACCGCCGCAGCGACGGCGTGCGCGTCGTAGGGGTTCAAAATGGTGGGCACGCCCTCGCGGATCAGGTTGTTGGTTTCGGGGTCGATGCGAATACTGGTGGTGTCAGGGACTTGTTTGATCCCTACGAGTGCATGGAACAAGGGAGCCTCCTAAAAAGTTAATACCTTAAGACCTGACAGGTTTTCCTGCCCAGACCAGGCGCAGTTTTGTCGAAAATCACATGCCAGACGAGTATGTGGCGTTGCCGAGAAAACCTGTCAGGTCTTTATTGTTTATTGTGATAATTCACACTATTGTACTCCACTTCATCTAATACCGGCAGGGTGTTGTGTACTGGATTTGGGGTGATTTTTGACATATTTGTGATGATGGCAGGGTGTTGGGCTGTTGGGCGCGGGTCTGGAGACCCGCGCCCAACAAGTGTACCCGCCCGGGTAGACCTGCGCCCAGCGCGAGCTCCTCCGAAAAGGGAGAAATTGTTTTTCGCATGGGGAGATTAAATTCTCCAATGCGCAAAATTTAATTACCGCATTGGAAAAACTTTTTTGCGCATTGGAGATTAAGCTTTTCCAATGCGCAAACTTTAATCTCCACATTGGAAAAATTATTTTGCGCATTGGAGATCAAAGTTTCCAATGCGCAAACCTGTCAGGCGCGCCCAACCATCGTCAAAAAGCAAACTTCCGAAGTCTGTGAGACTTCGGAAGTTTTTCTCGCGCCCATCCACCATGTCTTTAACTGGGCAAATGCAACAACGAGCAAAGATGAAACGTTGGAAGTTTTTTCGCTATGTTAATGCATTAAGTAACTCAATGAGTCGTCGAACAGATGTTGTAAATGTTAGCGCAGGCATCTTTGCCTCGAATTGTGTAAAACGTCCTGTTTGTCCGTCAGTCACCGCTAAGGCTGTTACGGAGTTGTGTTGTGATTGAAAGAGATAATCCAAAATTTCTGTTGGATTTGTTTTAGCACACATGGCGTTGTAATAATTGCAAATCTCTGACACCTTAAACAGGAAAGTGCGACGTCCATAACCGTCTCCATCTGCAATGCCCATTAATTTTCCTATTTGTTTTCCTGGTTTGGTTAAGGGCACAGAACCCAGACCGGTTAGGTCTGCCGTACAGATAAACCGAAATTCCAACGTGGCATTTTGGGGATCGGGAATGAGAATGACATTCTCGGCTTTTGTTTGCGGCTCATTGTCAAGGTACATCTCTACAGACCAAGCCTGCGATGGCGGCAGAACCACTTCCGTAGGTTCAATGATAT
The DNA here is from genome assembly GCA_049792555.1 of Anaerolineales bacterium. Taxonomy (GTDB): domain Bacteria; phylum Chloroflexota; class Anaerolineae; order Anaerolineales; family Villigracilaceae; genus UBA5195. The sequence continues at coordinate 141 of JBARBA010000230.1, read as the reverse complement.
TTATCAAATCAATCTTCTCTTCTGTCCATTTGGCTTGTTCTTGAATACGAGAGAGATCGATATCGGGAATCTGGATACGTTTTTCCAAGATGCGCCGTAAAGTCATCTGTTTTATATTTCTTAGTTCAGATGGAGCACAGC
>JBARBA010000229.1:0-14149 GCA_049792555.1 Anaerolineales bacterium | reverse complement strand
GGCCAGACGACGCCTGGCGCGCCCACCCTCACCCCCTTGCCCAGCCCAACCGGCTTTGCTTTTGCCGACGATTGCGGGAATCTCCCCGTCCTGAAATGTTCCATCGAGCAGATGCGCGCCAAAGTCCATTTCACGATCAAGGAACTCGGAAGCATCCCCAAAGGGCTGTATTTCGTCGGCGCAACCGGCGGCCCGCAGAGGATCATCATTGTATACGACAGCCCGGATCACAGCGGGGCCTTGTCGCTGGTCGAGCAGCCCTGGACGGGCAGCCCCGAACAAACCGCCTGGCAAATTGGCGCCAGCGCCGTCGTCGAAACGGCCACGGTTGGCAACGTCAGCGGCGAATACGTCAAAGGCTCTTATGGTTATACGGCCGGCGATACGACTGAAATTTGGGATGCCAATTCGGATACCCAGTCGCTGCATTGGGTGGAGGCTGGCGTCTTTTTCCAGATGTCCGCTTCCGGCCCGCAGTTGGACAAGGCCGCTTTTATCGCCCTGGCCGAAGGCCTGACGATCCGGCCCGTCTCAGCCGGGTCGCCCCCCATGCCGACCGAAACGCCCGATACCGAGACGTACGCGAAAGCCTACGTTCCGCCCCTGACCGTCGTCGAAGCCGGAAAACAGGCCGGGTTTGACATCCGCGAACCGACCCTGTTACCCGAATTTTTGCTATTGGAAGGCGCAGCCTACGAAGAGCAAGATAAGATTGCTCGCGTCTCTTACCAAAGCGAGTCGGCTCGCTCGCAGGGACTCATGAATGGTCTTATCCTGAGCGAGCAGGTTGCCCCCAACCCGGACGACTGCAAGCTGTGCGGTATTCTGGTGGGAGACAATACAGCGATGGATAAAGACCCGTTTCACATGATCGTGTCCCCCAAGTCAAACCTTGAAACCGTGCAGATTGGCGCGCTGACCGGTCAATATGTGGAAGGCCACTGGGTTGGGTCAGATTGTTGCGGCTGGGTGTGGACGAAAGAAGATATAAAAACCCTGCGCTGGTGGAAAAATGGCGTGGCTTTCGAACTGATTGAACTGGGCACAGGCATGACCAAAGCCGACATGATCGCCATCGCCGGGAGCATCAAATAAATTCAATCCTGCCTGAATGAAGTGACAGGCAACCAACTGCCCTAATCCGTTCTTATCCGTGAATCCGTTATAAAGTCCGTTGACGAACTCTGGCCTTCTCCACCAGCGGCGGCAGCGCCTTCAGGAAGGCGTCCACGTGGGCGGGAGTTGTGCCCGCGCCCAGCGTGACCCGGAGCGAGCCGAGGCCCCAGGCGCGCGGCAGGCCCAGGGCGGTCATCACTTCGCTCGGTTCGGGGTTGCCGGTCTTGCAGGCCGAGCCGGACGAGCAGGCGAAACCGGCCCCGTCCAGCAGGGTCAGCAGCAGGTTGCCGTCCACGTCTTGGAAGACGAAGGAAGCGTGGTTCGGCAGGCGGGATGCGGCGTGGCCGGTCAGCTTTGCATCGGGGACGCTTTCAAGCACCGCGCCGATGATTTGGTCGCGCAGCGGACGGGCATGCCCGACCCGGGCCTCGCGCTCCTCAGCCGCCAGCCGCAGCGCCTCGGCGAAACCGACGATGTACGGCACGTTGGGCGTGCCCGCGCGCAGGCCGGATTCGTGGCCCCCGCCGGTCTGTGTGGGGACGAGCGCCGCGCCTTTGCGCACGTACAGCGCGCCGACGCCTTTTGGCCCGTAGAATTTGTGCGCGCCGAGCGACAGCAAATCCACGCCCAGCGCCCGCACGTCCAGCGACAGGTAGGCCGCAGCCTGGACGGCGTCGGTGTGGAAGGGGATGCCGCGTCCGCGGCAGGCGGCGGCAATCTGCGCGATGGGGTTGATCGTCCCGATTTCGTTGTTGGCGTAGATGACCGAGACCAGCGCGCTTTCGCTGCGGATGGCTCTTGCGACGCCCTCGGCAGGGATCATGCCGCTTTCGTCGTTGTCCAGCCAGCCCAGGTCGAAGCCGTAGTGTTCCCGGAGTTGTTCGACGGTTTTGCCGACGGCGGGATGCTCGGTTTTGGAAGTATGCACCCGTTTGCCGCCGGTTTGCTCCCGCCGGGCCAGCGCGGCCCCTCGCACGGCCAGGTTGTCAGACTCGGTGCCGCCCGAAGTGAAGATAATCTCCTCAGGATCGCAACTTAAAACCGCAGCGACGGTTTCGCGGGCGGCATCCACAGCGGCCTCAGCCCGCTGTCCATAACGGTGGACAGAGGCCGGGTTGCCAAAGATGTCGCTAAAGTAGGGGGTCATGGCCGCGAGCACGCGCGAGTCCATAGGGGTAGTGGCGGCGTAGTCCAGGTAAATTCGTTCGCTCATAGGGGGATTTCTCGTTGAAACGGGTAAGTTGCGATTATACCCTTACCCTACGGGCATTCACCACCAAACGTCCTATTGAACGGGGCCGGGAATGTGATATATTCGGATAAATTGTCCCTTAATTTATTTTGGAGGTGTGTCATGGCCGGAGCCAAAGATTTCCAGTGTCCGAATTGCGGATCGCCGCTCAACATTCAGGACGGAGCCGCCGAAATTAAGTGCCCCTATTGCGGGAGCGCGGTGATTGTCCCGGAAGAACTGCGCCCGGCCCCGGCTCCGACGCCGATTCCGACGCCGGTGTACAGCATACCGCAATATAATGATGACCAGCTTTCCAAGCAAATTTCGACGGTCGGCAAGGTGGCAACCGGCATTGCGGTTTCAACCATGATCGCGCCGATCATCATCACGGTGGTCGTTTTTTGCGTCGTCGGCGCTTTTGTGGCGTTTATCCTGTTTAACGTTAATTCGACCATCAAGTCGGCGCTGGATGTGGCCGACCCGCACGCGCTCCAGACTTCGATTGCCGGAACGCTGGTGGCTGCCGACATTCCCCAAATCCCAACGATGGAACCTACGGTAGTCCCGGCCACCGCTGCCCCCACCGAGACCGAAACGCCTACCCCCACGCCCGTCCCGTTTTCCACGCCGTTTGCAAAGGTTTTGCTCCACGATAATTTTTCCACGAAGAAAGGCTGGGGGGCGTATAAAGATGCTTATTACACGATGGCGTATGTCAAAGGCGGCTACCGGGTCTTTATCAATGGGAACGGCGGGCAAACCACCTGGCTGTCCAGCACCAATTACAAAGACGTCAACGTGACGGCGGACGTGAAATACGTCGCCGGGCCGGACGACGGGCGCTTTGGGGTCACTTGTCGCTTGAGAGACGGCGTCGGGTTTTACAGCTTTGAATTCAGTCCAAACGGCTGGTATGCCATTCAAAAATACACCATCAGTAACAACAACAGCAGTTCGGACGTGCTTGCCGAAGGCGCGATGGATGCGAGTAACTTTAGCAGCGACACCATTTACCACCTGCGCGGCGACTGCGTGGGCGACACCTTGACGCTGTATATGAACGATGCCGCTCTTTTGCAGGTGACCGATTCAAGCTATACCTCCGGCAGCGTTGGCCTGGGCGCCAGCCTGGGTGCGAGCGGCGACCTGGGCGTTGACGTGCTCTTTAGCAGCTACTCGGTGACGGGGAAATAATCTCCGATGAAGATGAAACTGGATGTCGTGAAACTGGCAATCGCCCCAATGGGTTGCCAGTTTTGTTTTATGCCGTAGAGGAGAATTGCCGCGTCGAAAGCCATTGACGCGCAAAAGCCGAAGCTGAAGTTTCCCCCGGTTTGGGTTTGTTTTTGACCCTGGGGGCGGCGACGACGTTTTGGCTGGCTCCTTCCTTCGCAAGCAGCGACGCCAAACGGGCGCGTGCGGTTGACGCATTATTGGCCCAAAGATCAATTCATCCGGCTTGACTTTGAGAATGAGCAATTGGCCGAAATGTTGGAGAGAGAAAGTAAATAAATGCCGGGATTTTGTTTAATCCCGGCCATTTTGTTGTATAGTAATAGTATATGGACGTTCACGCCTTATGCTTTGCGCGCCATGCCATGGAAAAAATAATTCGTTTTCTGCGCCAAATTTTCTACCTGCGTTATGAGCATGAAAAAGATAATCAACGCTTATTGGTTGTCTTTTTCCTTATGTTCAGCCTTGCCTTGAGCCTGCTTGAATTAAATATTGTAACCGACGCCATATACCAGACGATTCTCTATGGCTTTTCCGGTTTGCTTCTCCTTTCCCTTGTTTTTGCAACTCGAAATATTCTTTTACCCGGGCGTATTGTTGCTTCGGTCGCCGGGTTTGCGGTGATCACGGTCTTTGTTTACATCAACGGAACGCACGATGTAACTGTAGATGGTTATTATCTTATCTTGATTGCCGGCGGTCTGTTGATCGGAGATACAGGGTTAATCCTTTTGGGCGCATTGAGCGCGGTTGCAATCGTCGGTATCGGTTTTGCGGAATACAACCGCTGGATTGTCACTCGCTTTGGCGCTATGACAACCCCCGCCTCGATCACTACGACTGCGCTGTTCATGCTGGGCACGACGCTGGGGATACACTATATGATCCAGCGCCTTAATCGGGAAGCGGAAAATGCGCGTGACAGTGAGAATGCGCAACTGGCTGCCAACAAAGCTTTGCGCAACCTGCAAATTGAACTGGAAGAGCGCGTTGAATTGAGGACGGCAGAATTGCAGGCAGCCAACGCAAAAATGAAGGCCCAGTTGCAGCAGATCAAGCACCTGCAGGCGAAACTTAGAGAAGAAGCCATCCGCGATCCGTTGACCGGGCTATTCAACCGCCGCTACCTGAATGAAACGTTGGCGCGTGAATTTGCGCGCGCCCAGCGTGGAAATTACGCTATCAGCTTCATGTTGCTGGATATCGATCATTTCAAGATATTCAACGACCTGTATGGCCACGCCACCGGCGATATTGTGCTTAAAACTCTGGCAAGTCGGTTAAATTCCAGGATACGCACTGCCGATATTCCCTGTCGAATGGGCGGCGAGGAGTTCCTGCTGGTGTTGCCCGGTGTTGCAGGTGAAGTCGCCCAAGTGCGCGCCGAATATCTTCGAGACCAGATCCAAACGATGCCCATTCCCTATGACAACGAAACCCTGTCCCTGACCGTCTCAATCGGGATTTCGTGCTACCCCAAAAGCGGCGAGACCTGGGAAGAGCTTTACCAGGCCGTGGACCAGGCGCTTTATCGCGCCAAACAAAACGGACGCAATCGGGTGGAATGCGCTTGAGCGCGTTATAGCATATTGCGCATTTGTACCCACTGGTATTGCATGACCGTGAGGGGTATACTTTTCCACATGGAGAAACGATAATGAGCGATAAAGTGATCGTATTGACCGGTGCCAGCACCGGGATTGGGGCCGCGCTGGCAAAGCAGCTTGCTGCGCGTGGAGACAACCTGATGCTGGCAGCCCGCAGCGTCAAGGAACTTAACCGGGTGTCCAGGGCCTGCGGCAGGAATGCAATGGCCTTTGTCACGGATGTCACCCACCGCCAGGATGTCAATCGCCTGCGCGACGAAGCCATCCGCACCTTTGACCATGTGGATGTGTGGATCAACAACGTTGGGCGCGGTATTTCGTGTAATGTGCTCGACCTGACCGACGACGATTTCGACCAGATCATGGCCGTCAACGTCAAATCGGCATTGTATGGAATGCAGGCCATCCTGCCGCACTTCAAGGAGCGCGGCCAGGGACACCTGATTAACGTCTCGTCGTTCCTGGGGCGCATCCCTTTTGCGAGCAACCGCTCCGTGTATAGCGCGGCCAAGGCGGCGCTCAATTCGCTGACGGCCAACCTGCGCATGGATTTGCGCGCCGAATTTCCCAATATCCACGTTTCGCTGGTCATGCCGGGTGTGGTGACTACCGATTTTGCGGCCAACGCCTTGCACGGCGCACCCATCCCGGCGGGTGCGCCGCCCACCATGATGGGCCAGACTCCCGAAGAAGTGGCCGCCGTGATGGTCGACCTGATCGACCACCCCCGGCCCGAAGCCTACACCAACCCGTCTGCACAGTTGGAGCGCGTCAAGAGCTATTACGCGGATGTGGCAGCATTCGAGGAGCAGATGGGGAGGTAGGATATGCCGTCGGTTTCGACACGGTGAGCCGCGACACTTGCGCCGCATGCCAGCGCAGGTGAGCGAGACGAACAGTCAGGCTACCGCTCAACCAACGATCATCAAAACTCCGAAGCCATTGGTTGATGGCTTCGGAGTTTCTTGTTGCCCCTTGTTGAAGTATGTATATCGTGGTAATATACAAAAGTGATTGACCTAAACAGCATTAACAGCTTTGACTGGGATGACGGTAACCGCGAGAAGAACTGGCTCAAGCACCGCGTCACAACACGCGAGTGCGAAGAAACCTTCTTCAACCTGCCCCTATTATTACAGCCGGCTGACGCCGCACACTCGCAGGTGGAGCCGCGCTACTACGTGCTCGGCCACAGTGACGCAGGGCGCAGTTTATTCATCGCCTTCACGGTTCGAACCGACAAAATCCGCGTCATTTCGGCGCGGGATATGAGCCGGAAAGAAAGGAGCATCTATTATGCAACAGCCAATTCCTGAGTTCGAGAACGAAGACCAGGAGCGCGCCTTTTGGGCCGAACACGACTCCAGCGACTACGTCGACTGGAGCCAGGCGCAGCCCGCCGTTTTCCCCAACCTGAAACCGTCCACGCGCGCCATCTCCCTGCGCCTGCCCGAATCGATGCTGGATGAACTGCGCCAGCTTGCCAACCAGCGCGATGTGCCCTACCAATCACTGATCAAGGTTTTCCTGCGCGAACGCATGGATATGGAACACGGTAAGGTTTTTGCGGTGGGCGATCAGTCGGCGAGTTATAAGACGAAGAAACGCAAAGAATAGAAAGAACTCCGAGGTTTTCACCCCTTGCGGGGCAAGAATCTCGGAGTTCTGTTGGAGACCGCCAGACTGGGACCGATGAGAAATCATGGAATCCACCATTCTCCCACCTGTTATAATTACCCCCGCCATTATGAATTCAAGAAAGCTTTTTGTTCACATTCCTCTTATCCGGCAGACCAACGCCGGATATGTTTGCCTTTACCGCTTGCGCGGCGCTCTGTACTGCGCAAGCGGCACGCTTTAATTCCCTGCATCCCATGGAAGTAACCCTTCCCCCGGAGAAACATATATGACTCAGTTATTTGGAACCGATGGAATTCGAGGTGTTGTTGGCGAGGGGCCGTTGGTGCCTGAATTCTTTTTGAAACTCGGACAGGCTGCCGGGAAAGTGCTCAAGACCCAGCCCAACGCCTCGGTTGTGATTGGCCGCGATACGCGCCAATCGGGCGTGATGCTGCAAAATGCGCTCAGCGCCGGGTTGTTGAGTTGCGGCATCAACGTCATCGACCTGGGCGTGATCCCGACCTCGGCAGTCTCCTGGCTGGTTGCGCAGCTCAACGCCGAAGCCGGGGCAGTGATTTCAGCCTCGCACAACCCCGTCCGTGAGAACGGCATCAAGTTCTTCAGCAAAAACGGACAAAAACTGCCGGAGCGCATCGAGGAGAAAATCGAAGAACTACTGCTCGATGAGCACTTCCGACCTGCGCCGGACGAGAATCCCGGGCGCGTGGTGGACGGTTGCTCCTTCCACGAAATTTACACCCAGGATTTGCTCAAGGAGCATCCCGCCGGTTTCCTGAGAGACCTGGTCATCGTTGTGGACTGCGCCAACGGCGCGGCATCCAACGTGGCCCCCGACATTTTCCAACGGGCCGGGGCGCGCGTCATCGCCATCAACGCCTCGCCCACCGGGTTCAATATCAACGTCAACGCCGGTTCGGAATACGTGCGCCGTTACCCCGAACGGCTGGACGAAGTCATCCGGCAGGTGCATGCCAATTTGGGGCTGGCCTTCGATGGCGACGCCGACCGGGTCGTGCTGGTTGACGAGGAAGGCACCCTGATCGACGGCGACCACATGCTCGGTTTCCTGTCCCGTTATCTGGCCGAGCACGACGCCTTGCTGGGCGGCTCGGTCGTCACCACCACCATGCGCAATAACGGGTTGAGACATTACGTCGAGTCTGCCGGTCTGGAACTCTACGAAACGCCGGTGGGGGATAAGTACGTCTCGGACAAACTGATGCAGTTATGGAATGAGAATTCAGAGCCGGGCAAGGTCGGCCTGGGCGGCGAGCAGGCCGGGCACATCATTTTGCTCGACAAAGACCACATCACCGGCGACGGCATCCGCGCCGGTTTGTTTGTGCTGCGGGCGTTCCTCGAATCGCACTATGCCACCCTGGCAGCGTTTGCCACCGGCGTTGGCAAGACTCCGCAGATCATTGCCTCGGCTTATGTGGGGAATACCCTGCGCTTCGACAAACACCAACTGGAGGTGATGCAGAAAGAACTCTTCCGTCAGCATCCCTGGCTGGTGCGCGTCAACTTGAGATATTCGGGCACTGAGCCGCTTTTCCGCATCATGCTCGAATCGGACCATAGCCACACCGAGGAAGACCTGGCGCAGCTTGCTGCGGAAATTTCGGAGCGCGCGCAGAAGCTTGCCAACCAGGTTGGCGCAGAAATTGACATCCTGAACTGCACACGCGGCGGCCTGCTGACCGTACCGGAGAAGGCGCTCGCAAAGGATTGATTTCGCAGTCTGGATCGACAGAAGTAAGGATCATCTCAATATTTCGAGAAAATTATTGTTGCAAGGTGGTTTCCCCCTGCCGGGGACTACGCGGTACGGCAGCGGGATAGCGCCGCTGCCTACCCTTCGATTAACTCAGGGCAGGCTCAACCACCGATTATTGAAATGATATAGAAGGAAACCGAAATGGATATTCAGATTCGCAGGGCAGAAGTCTCTGATGTTCCCGGGATTACCGACGTATTGAGGTCATTAGGCTTCTTTGCCCTGATCAACAACGAAGCGCCTGAAGCCACCCAGGAACGCGTGCTCAAACACCTTACCCTGTGCATATCCGATGACAGTCACCTGGTTCTTGTGGCCCAAACGCCGGACGGCGAAATCGCAGGTTATGGCGCAGTCCATTGGCTGCCCTACCTGATCCTGGCCGGGCCGGAAGGATATGTGTCGGAGTTGTTTATCAAGGAAGCGTTTCGCGGGCAAACAATCGGCGGCCGGCTGTTGGATGCGATCAAAGCCGAAGCGCAGGAGCGGGGATGTTCCCGCTTGATGCTGCTCAACATGCGCAAGCGCGACTCGTACCAACGCCAGTTTTACCCAAAACATGGTTGGGAAGAGCGTCCTGATGCGGCAAACTTTATTCTCCCGCTCAGCGCAAACAAATAAAATTGCCTCACTGAACCGAATTTGAGTGGGACGAGAATCAATGGCATAGTTCCCGATCAAGGTTACAACCGAAGAAGTATGATACGGCATGGTTTTCTCAAAGTCGATTGACAAAATCAGGAATGAATGGCGCTGTGCCAAAAACCTTAACGCGAATTGCGCCAATTGACGAATACCGCGAATAAAGCGATGAAAATTTGCGCCATTCGCCTATTTGCGGTATTCGCGTTGAGAACTCCGCGACTTTGAGAAAACCATATATGGTCCGGTTCACCAGGATGGCATGACTCAGTCTTTATGGTACATTCGCGAAATATCATTTTCCAATGGAGCAATTTATGCCACCATTAGCTTCCAAAAACGCCATCTCTGTGGATGTAGGCAACCGCCTACGCCAGTTACGGGAAACGCGCAAGATGTCGATGCGGGCGTTGGCCCAGAAGAGCGGGCTTTCTGCCAACGCGCTCAGTATGATCGAACGCGGCAAAACATCCCCTTCGGTCAGCACGCTCTATCGCCTGGCAGATGCGATGGACATCCCGGTAACGGATTTCTTTAGCCCCGAAACGGAGCGGCAAAAGGTGGTCTTTTTAAAAGCCGACGCGCGCACGCGCCTGCCGTTTTTGCGGGGTCTATGGGAAGGGTTGGGCGGCGAGCAGTTTACCGGGAGGGTCATGCCGTTTATGGTCACCCTGGAAAACGGAGCCAGCAGCGGCCCGGCGAGTATGCTCCACACCGGGCATGAGTTTGTCTTCTGTGTGCGCGGACAATTGGAATATGTGGTGGAAAGCCAGACTTACCGGCTCGAAACCGGGGACAGCCTGCTGTTCGAGGCGCGTCTCAAACACCGCTGGCGCAATCCGGGGGGCACCGTGACCAATGCGCTGATTATCATCACCGATTACGCCGAAGGCGACCATCCACACCCCATTCCGGTAGGCGTGGAAAACCCCGAAAGTGATTAACGGGCATCGTATCCGGTTTGTGTGGCGAATAATTCATCAAAAGCCGTTTCCGGTCGAGTATGCTCCGCTTGGCTGGGGCTTTGTTTGTAGAGCAATAATGTGGTGTATCACCGCAAACCAGGGTTTGAATGACAGGCCAGTCGGTTTCAGCCCAGTAGACTGTGGGACTGACTTTTTGTCACGGAATTAAATCCATCGTCCGCCTTACAAGTATGCCATATCCTGCAGGACTATGATGGGGTATTCCGACCGGATAATTGGGAATATCTGCCGTATTTATCATTACATATTCCGGATAGTTTTTTGCCATCTGTGATTGATAATACGTCTCCAAATACCAATCAGAACATGCCGTTCGTGGACAAGCCCCAATTCGATAGAAATAAATTTTGGGGGAAGAATTTGAATCTACCCGCAAGTTATACATTAATTCTAAGAATTGCTCCTGCCATAGAATGGGTAAGCCAGGTCGGGTATCTGCTTCGCCCTGGTAGAAAAACAGTCTCATAAATGCATACCCATCTGTTTTCGCTTTAAGCACTTGCGCAAGCAGGCTATTGTAAAGTGGTTTGCCCTTTTGGAAATCTGCGATTGCTGTATTGCCGTGCGCGCTCAAGATAACCCGCGTATTTGGTCCGTATCTTTTAATAAGCGCGGCCTTGAGTTGTGGATAAATTAAACCCGCGTTGGATTGCCCCATGACAGCAAAAAAATATCTGGGGGGTGTGAAAGAAAAAAAGGATGACGTACATAGCATTCCCCCGATTAAAGCAAGAGAAACCAACACCTTTTTCATCTTATACTCCTTATTGGCAAGGTGAATCGATCATGTTTCCAGGTATAGGTATCAAGAAAAATTCTTTCCAGCCTTATCCACAGATTTCACAGATTGTCGCAGATAAACCTTAAAAAATCTCCCGCAGGGACGCCGGGACAGGTGTGCGTAAACCGGTGTAATCTGTGGAAAAAACTTTTCTGGAGAACTATATAAACGCCCACCCACTGCAACACTTGGCGGATCGGTGTCAGTCGGCTTGGGTGGGCAAACTCATTGGATTTCCACATCATCTCCCTTGCAGCGATTGTAATGAACATATCGGTTTGGTTGATGAATGTTTGCGTCTGGTTATTTGCAACGACATTCGGGTGAGCGCATCGGCAGCGCTATTCAACCGGATGTAGATTGATGATATGTATCATCTCAGTATTGGGGGAAATTGCTGTCGCAAAGTGGTTTCCCCTGCCGGGGACTACGCGGTATGGCGGCGGAACAACACCGCTGCCTACCCCTTCGACAAGCTCAGGGTATCGTCTCTGACAAGCTCAGGGCACCGCCTTACCCTACGGGTACGATGTCGACAGGCTCAACCACCAGATCAGGACACCGCTCAACCACCGATGATTGAGATGATACGATGATATTATATTATCTCCCAAAAAGACCTTAACGCAAATACCCTATCGGGCACACGCGCCTTGAATTGCGAATGTAGCATCACCTGCGCGTGGGATGACGTTCTGCATAGGCCATTTGGCTTGCTTTAAGTTACGCCAATTGGCGCTGACGGGATGTTGCCTCCGCCGCTAAGATTGGACAAACTTGAAACCGGAGGCTTGGCAAGCTATGTGGACACATAAAATAGCAATTCTGACGATCCTGGCGGCGTTCGTCTTGTTTTTGGCGACACCCGGGTTGGCCCGCGCAGACGAAGGCAACGGCGGCATGGAAATGGTCGTCAACGGCTACCATGTTCGCTTGATTTTCCCCAACCCCGCCAAAACGGGCGAAAACCAATTCCACGTCCAGCTTGTCGGCGCGGATGGCTCTCCCGTGACCAGCGCAGCCGTCCAGGTGGCGGCCCAACCCGTTGCAGAAACAGTCCCCAGCGCCACTCCTGACGATGGCATGGCCGGCATGGCCGGCATGAGCGGCATGAGCGCCGCGACACCCACCGCCGAAGCGATGGCTGGCGTGAACGTGAATGAACCCGCTGCCCAACCCGTTAGCGTTGCTTTGCAAGCCGGTTCCGACGCCGGGGATTACGACGGGACAATCAGCTTCCCGCAGGCCGGTCACTGGGCTTTGCATATGCATGTCATGTTGACGAACGGCGAAATGTTTTCGACCGAATTCCCGCTGGACGTGGCACCCGGCGCCCCGGCTTCCTACGGCATCCTGGCCGGGTTCTTTGGCCTGAACGTCCTCATCATCGTGGCCGCCGTCGTCACCAAACGCAAAACCGTCCGCGCATAAAACCCTGGAGAAAACAGATGACAACTCAACTTTCAACGCCCAATCCGCTTACCGGCGGGAATCTCCTGAAAATCAAGTGGATCGACCGCTTCCTGCGCAGCCGCTGGTTCCCCGGCATCATCCAATGGCCGACGCTGATCGTTTTCATGTTTATCATGTTCGAACTGCTGCTTGGCCCCAGCGAAGCGCACAACAACCTCGGCACGGCGCTGACCTGGGTGCTGTGGTGGCCGCTCATCCCGATCATCTTCCTGTTCGTAGGGCGTTTCTGGTGCGCCATCTGTCCGTTTGCCACGATCAATGACCTGGTGCAGAAATTCGTGGGCAACAACCGCCCGGTGCCGCGCTTTTTGAAGAAATACGGCATTTGGATCATCGACGCGTTCTTTATCTTCATCACCTGGAGCGACCACGTCTGGGGTGTGGTGGAAAACCCGCTCGGTTCGGGCATCATGCTGCTGACCCTGACCACCGGCGTAATTGCCTCTGGCGCTTTCTTCGAGCGCCGCACCTTCTGCCGCCATGTCTGCTTCCTGGGCGGGCTTTCGGGCAACTACGCCCAGGCCGGGATGCTCTCGTTGCGCGCCACGCCGGAAGTGTGCGCTACGTGCAAGACGTCCTCCTGCTACAAAGGCAGTGAAAAAGCCCCCGGCTGCCCGATGTTCGAATTTCCCAAGACGATGGCCTCCAGCGCCAACTGCGTGATGTGCGCCGACTGCATCAAGAGCTGCCCGAACGACTCGATCCAACTGACCGTCCGCCCGCCGACGAAAGAGCTGTGGTTCGTGCATAAGCCCAAAGTCGAAGCGGCCTTTCTCTCGGCGGTCATCATGGGCATCGTCTTTGTGCAGAATGTGACCATGCTGGAAGTATGGACTTCGATCCTTGCGTGGCTCGAAAAAAGCATCGGGACGACCAATTACTACATCACTTTTACCGTCACGTTCGCGGCTGCCATCATCCTGCCGGTCTCGCTATTGGCGCTGGCCTCCTTCTTTGCGGCCAAGCTCAACAGGGCCTCGTTTGTCGATAACTTCACGCGCTTCGGTTACGCCATCATCGCGCTGGATATGGCGGCGCACATTGCCCACAACCTGTTCCACCTGCTGGCCGAGGGCAAATCGATCCTGTATACCGGGCTGGAACTATTCGGCATCCAATCGCAGGGCGCATCCACCGCGCTGGTGAGCATGGGCGTCATCCAATTCTTGCAATTCGGGCTGCTGGGTCTGGGTTTCATCGGCTCACTCTATATCGTCTATCGCATCGCCAAATCCAACCACCAGGGCAGGCTCGTTTGGGCCACCTTTACGCCCTATGCCGTTTTGATGGTTTTCCTGGTCCTTCTGAACGTCGTCCTGTTCACGCTGCCCATGTCGATGCGCATGTAACTTTCTGGTTCTGAAACCCTAACCCGGACAAGCCGGAAGAAAAAAACCTTTAACCACGAAGCCACCAAGTCACCAAGTCTTAAAGAAAAACCAAAGAATTCTTCGTGACTTCGTGACTTTGTGGTTAATTTTCTTGCTTTTTGCCCGCCCTGGGATGCTGTGGGCCAGGGTGCAAGGATTTAACTGCCAAGTTTCTAAAGGTCTTCCGGCCTGGTTGGTAAACTTTTAGGTTAGAAAACCCGCCTGGAACGTATGATTTTTATCCAAAAAAGACCTTTAGGGTTTGCACGACAAGCAAGGAGTGCAT
>JBARBA010000228.1:0-1981 GCA_049792555.1 Anaerolineales bacterium | reverse complement strand
GGCCTGGGCGCGGCGGGGGGGCAACACCGTTCGTTGGCGGTCAGCCCGTGGGCGGGAGCGCCGCCGTGGGCGGGAGCGCCGCCGTTGGCGGGAGCGCCGCCCACGCTGGACGCGGCCCTGGAAGAATACTGGCAGTCGATCATCGCCAAAGCCGGGAACATCTTCAGGGCGGGCGCTGCCGGGGGCGCGGCCGCGGCTACTGCGGACGAGGCGATCATCAAGGGGTTGGGCGATTACGGCACTGCCCTGGGAGTGATGGCGCAACTGCTGGACGACGGGCGGGATATTCTCAAGACATCCGAGTCGGACGACGCAATCGAGGCGTGGGAGGTCTCGCTGCCATTGCTGCTGTATTTGCTGGCAACGGGCGAGCAGAATGTGGTTTTCCCGGCCATCGGCACCCGCGCCGGGTGGGGCGCGCGCCTGCGGGAGGCCAGGATTATCGAAACATTCTCCGAGATTTTTTTGCAGTGGAAGGCGCGCGCGCTGGAAAGCATTCAGGGCTTGAATTTGCTGCCGCAGGAAAAGGAGATGTTGGAAGCGTTTCCCGTCTTGATTTTGGAACCCGTCATACGGAAAGACGCTGAATAAATGCGGGGTTTCAAATTCGGAATTACTGGAGAAATTGGTATTATAGATGACGCATAATTCGGTTAGAATATATTTGCTCGTTGTCAGGATGCCCCCCTCATCCTGGCGGCGGGCATTTTTGTTGCTTCTTTTGCCTGTCAGTGGGAAAGCAGTTTATCAAGGTTATAAAGTTGTCAGCGCCCTTTTCGAGATACAATTAGCCCAGCGATCGTCCATCTTTAGCAATTCCCGTTTTGACTTTTTCCTGTCATTGCCCCCAAAGAAACGGGAAACCATGTTCAAAAAAGGAGATAATATTATGAAAAGCGCTTTCAAGATCGTCAATTTTATTTTTGTTCTGGTCATCCTGCTTTCATTGACAAATTTACCTGCTCAAGCCAAGACCCAGGCAAACGTCCCTGATCCAAATTTCAAGGCAAATGCCGTCCATACCGGTCGTTCGCGCTTGCCCTATTATGGCGCAAAGGCTGTTGTGGAAGAATATCTTTCCGCAGGCCTGTATTATTCAGAAGATGTCGTATCGGGGCAAATTGTGGAAATTTCTTCCGAAGACATGCCGTATAAAATCGATCCGACCTTTTCTGTAAAGGAACTGAAAAACCAGGCTGAAAAACTTGTGCGCGACTTTTTAGGGGATACGGTAAAGCTGAATTCACTCTCCTACACCCTTGTCAAAAAAATTGGCACCTTTTTCTTCCGTTGGGATGATAAAACCAAACACCTTGACGATGGAACCGCCGCCTTTATCCAGGTCGGATTGTCACACAATGGCGATTTCTTAAATCTTAACAACACCTTCCCGTTTGCTCATGATGGTCCAGTTTTAAGCGTAGAGAATACCGATGGAAATAAGGTATCTCCTGAGATCGGGCCTTTCAACCAGATTTATGCCAATGGCGGAAAGTATTGGAGTATGACTGGCAGCAACTGGCATTCAGCCACAGGCGGGTGGTATTATTTGCATCCGGCCGCTTGCAGCGGAACATTTTGTTCCAAGTTTTATTGGAGCACGATATCAAGCTGTCCCATTTGCTACGTTAAAGGCATTTGGAGGCCAAACCCGAATACCAAGACACTGGCCGCCGCTTTTATTCCATCCACGCACGCGACAGCTTCTGTCCACTATTTGGTAATGTTAGGCGATAGATCATCCTATATCAAAGTCGTGGATCAAAGCAGGATTTCAAACGGTTGGGCAAACCTTACACCAGCCACAAGCAATTCAGGTGTTCTTATGGTTGACTTGGACAATTTTGTGGGAACGGCAGGCTATATTGCCTGGGATGAAATTTGGGTTTACAACCCGTAAACAGGGCAACAAAAAAATATGGGGCTACAGCTTTTGCCCTAGTACATGTGGGCGTAAACGAATGGTGAGTTCGTAGTAGCG
>JBARBA010000227.1:0-3485 GCA_049792555.1 Anaerolineales bacterium | reverse complement strand
GGGTTGACGTCCGCGATCATGCCCGTCCCGGCATCCAGGATTAATATCCCGTCCTGGGCCGCTTCGAACAGGCGGCGGTATCTTGCCTCAGATACCTGCAGCGTATCTTCCGCGAGCTTGCGATCGGCGATGTCGCGGATATTGCACTGGATCACTTTTTCTTCACCCACCAGGTAGACGTTGCTGACGAATTCCACCTGGACCAGCCGCCCGCCTTTCGTTTTAAGCGGCAGGTCTTCGTAGCGAGTGTATTCGGCTTCCTGCAATACGTCGAAAACATACCGGCTGGCTTCGATATCCCCAAACGCGCCCACTTCCCAGAGCTTTTTTTCTACAAACTCTTCGCGCGAATAGCCGAGCATTTTGATCAAACAGGGGTTGGCGTCTTCGATCATGCCCGTCCCGGCGTCCAGGATCAGTATCCCGTCCTGGGCCGCTTCGAACAGGCGGCGGTAACGAAGCTCCGAATTTATCAGTTCCTGCACAAGCGCCTCCATCTTTCCTGACAGTATCCTTCACGATGTGTCGGATACTTGCCTTATATTCCCCCCCATCACTGCATATCCTGACGGGCATTATGACGAAGGGGGCGTTCCAGTTAAGTGGTGACGAAGCTCTGAATTTTTCAGGGTTGGGTCGATAACCTGTTAATCATATAGCTTTCTTGTGGCAATAGCAATAGGCACGTGTACTGACTTTATCTAGACAATTTGCGTAACTGCTCATCCGCCAAGAAATAGAACGCGGATTTTCGCGGATCGTGCGGATAAGCGCAGATTTTTTTTGTTTTACCCGCGAAAATCAGCTTAATCCGCCGAATCCGCGTTCTATTTGAGCCACAACAAGCAAGAGCCTGGGCAGTTACCAATTTGCGCTGAATTTAATCAGGGTTTCCAAAACCCGGGGAGCAACGCAAATAAACACACCGGCAGCAATGCCCGTGATGAAGACGTTCAAGTGCGTCATACCCGCTTTTTGATTCCGTTGGGCATGGTTTCTGCCCTGGATGGCGCAAATGTTAGTGGCTGGCGGCAAAGACTCGTAACTGGTCAACAGAGGCAATCTCAGCGCCCGGCGTATCGCAACTCCAATCGTTGCCGCTTACGACGTTGCAGTGATACCAGGTGGAACCGGCCTCTACGAGTTTAATCCTTACCATCCCGGCGCTGGCGTCCAACGTGAAAGAAACGGAATCAAGCCTGGTTGGGTCAGATTCGTTCACATGGTATGCAACGTTGGTAATGGCATAACCGCTGATGGCGCTGCCGCCGTCGCCGCCTGCCGCGGGGGGATTTGTGTTTCCTGCGGCAAAGACATAGGTTATCGACGCAATCGACACGACGATGAGTGCAACGAACAAAATTTGGAATGCGCGCATGGATGTCACTTCTCCTCCCGACAAGGGACTCCCGGCGCAGCCAGCTTATAGCGTCGTCTTCGGCGGCTCGGCGGCCATGGCTGTCTCCAGCGGTAGGCCCGTAGCTTTGCGCCGCCGGCTTTTGCCGGGTTTGCCCTTATCGAACAACTTGCTGAAGGTTCTGGTACATCCAATAAAACAGCCTGGCTGATAATATTCAGCCAGGCCAAACAAACACAACCAAAAGGAGGTTTGTGATCTTCGGCGGCCTGGCAGTCGTTGCCTGTTTCCACGTAAGTGGCGGCGGTAGACCCATGGCTTTGCGTCGCCGGCTTTCGCCGGGTTTGCCTTTATCGGATGTTGTTTTACACAATCAGTATAGCACTTTTGGCCTTGCAGCGAACACACACTTTCCCCATCCCAGATTGCAAAGGTGTAGGCTTTATTGGATCATTTGCATGAACACATCCACCACTTGCGGGTCAAAGTGTGTCCCCGACGAGGCGCGGATGTGCTCACGCACTTTGTCTTCTGCCCAACGGGCGCGGTAAGGGCGGTCTGAATTTAATGCGTCCCACACGTCCACCACTGTAAAGATGCGCGCGGCCAGGGGGATTTGCTCGCCTTTTAGCCCGCGCGGATAGCCGCTGCCGTCCCATTTTTCATGGTGGCAGTAGGGAATATCCAGCGCCGGTTGCAGGTAGCGAATGGGAGAAAGCATTTCGTAGGAGAAGGTCGGGTGTTTCCTCATCACGATCCATTCCTCGTCCGTCAGCGGGCCGGGTTTCAGCAGGACCCCGTCCGGCACACTCAGCTTGCCGATATCGTGCAACAGCGCTCCGCGCCGGACGTGTACCAGTTCTTCCCCGCCCAACCCCATGCTTTGCGCCAGGCGCAGGGTCTTATCTGTCACGCGCCGGCTGTGGCCTTCGGTTTCTTTGTCGCGCAGGTCGAGCGCGCGCGCCCAACCTTCGATGGTGACGTCGTAAGCGGATGCAAGCTCGATATTTGAAAGTTTCAGGTGCTCGAATAATTTCGCGTTTTCCATTGCGATGGCGGCCTGTGCGGCCAGTGTGATGACCAGCCGTTCATTCGATTCGTTGAAAGCCCGAGGCCGTTCACTTTCGATGCTGATCACGCCAACGATTCGTTCGGCGATTTTTATCGGCACGTACAGACCGGATTGCAGGCCGGGGAAGGTTTCAAAATAACGCGGGTCTCTTTTTAAATGATTGGAACGCACCACCCGTCCATGCTGAAACGCCCAGCCACTTAAACCCCGACCGGATTGCATGGCTTTAAACCGTTCTTCCGCCGCGCTGCGCTCCTCCCGGCTGTTGAGATGGGACAGGTGAAATGCCAGCAATTCAAGCGTTTCGCTTTCAGGATGATACAGGCGGATGGCGGTATGGTGCCAGTCCATTTTTTGATCGAGCAGGTCGATCATCTTTTGCGCAATGGCTTGGGGGGCTATCAGTTGGCTGAACGCCAGGCCGCTCTGGTAGAGCACTTCCAATTCGCTCAGGCGTTGGCGCATTTCTGTTTCGGCTTGCTTGCGCCCGGTGATGTCGCGGTCGATGCCTATCACCAGTTCGCGCTTTCCGGTGGTGATGAGCGTTGTGGAGGCTTCGACGGGAAACATGGCGCCGCTTTTGTGGCGATGCTCCACTTCAATTTTAAAATGACCCGCCTTGCGCAACCGTTCCAGGTAGGCGCTTCGTTCAACTTGTGTGCCGGGGACCACGTTCAGAATATCAACAGAGTGGCCGATCAATTCTTCGCGACGATAGCCGCTCATCATGCAGGCAGCCGCATTGCAATCGATGATGGGCCACGAGACGTTGGGATCATGCGGGTCGATCAGCACGATGGCATCGGGCGAGAGCTTAAAGACGACTTGAAACAGGATTTCGTTTTGTTCCTGCGCAGCCTCCGGTTTTGTGTGCTCGGGGGATGTTCCGTCTGCAATGGCTGGTTTTGCTTTTCCGGTTGTGTCTTTCATCATGTCCTTCCGACAAGTTCGGCACAGGCTTCAGTGCCCAAAGTTCATGCTACCACTTTCAAGCTACTTTGCACCTGGAAATAATACCAGTTTTTACCGCTTGCGCGGCGCTCGGTATCACTACAC
>JBARBA010000226.1:0-5630 GCA_049792555.1 Anaerolineales bacterium | reverse complement strand
ACCCAAGAGACAGTCACCTTGAAGGTGACTGTCTCTTTTAGGGTGGGGCGTCAGCCCGAAGATCTTTTACTTGCCCGAAGGCCCGGTCTTATTAACCAAGCCTTCGCAGATGCGCCACAGTTTTTCTTCAGTCCCTTCATTCCTGAACTCACAGGCAAGCTCTTTGCGCTCTTCGAAGAACTTGCCGCTGACGCCTTCCATTTCGGCGAAGCTTGCCAGCCAGACGGCCGTATCCGCGCCTTGCGCGCTCGTCCGCCCGTGGGAATATTGGCTGAGGCGGTTGACCAGTTCGGACGCGGCGTTGCGGTAAAGGCCGGTCTCGGTAATCAGGCCCGGCGTCATGGCATTGGCGCTCACGCCGCTGCCCTCCAGCCGCCGCGCCAGCGCCCAGGTAAACAGGCGGTTGCAGGCTTTCGACTGGGCGTAGGCTTTGAAGCTTTCGAAGGGACGACGCTCGAATTGCAGGTCGTCCAGGTCGAGGTCGCTGGCAAAGGTCGATGCCACGTTGACAATGCGCGCCGGGGCGCTCTTCTTCAACAGGGCCAGCAATTCCTGCGTGAGTAAAAAATAACCGAGCACGTTCGTGGCAAAGGTCAACTCGATGCCGTCGACGCTGTCGATCTTTGGCAATTCGCCGCGGTTGCCCGCCGCGTTATTGACCAGCACATCGAGGCGGCGGAACCTGCCCTGGAATTCGCGCGCAAACGCGCGGATGGAGGCCTGGCTGGACAGGTCGACCTGCATCACCAGCGGCGTCAGGCCGCTTTGACGGGTAACTTCGGCTGCCACGTCCGCGCCTTTTTGCGGGTCGCGACAGCCGAGGATCAGTTCAGCGCCGAGCGCCGCCAATTGCAGGGCGATCTCTTTGCCAACGCCGGAGGTGGGGCCGGTAACCAGGACGTATTTTCCTTGCATGGGTTTCATCGTAATGCTCCTACACATCGAATGGCTTACTCATCAAAAAAATCCGGCGGGCCGAAACCGGCCATGTAATTGAAATTTCCTTCCCCGGCAGTGCGCGCCAGGGTATTGATGACAGAATCAATTTTGCGCTCATCATCATAAGGCCCGGCTACAAAGAACGGTTTCCCATCCTGGCCGAACTCAACCTGATTGGTGCGCGGATGAGCATCCGGCGGGTCCAACACCTGGTCGCACATTTGCGCGGTGAAATCGCTGTGAGGTTGAAAGCCATAGCGTTCCGCGTATTCCAGACCGCCGTAAATGACCTCGTGCGCAAGTTCGACCGAACACGGCTCAGGGGCGTTCCTGCACATAAGCGGTAATTCCCGCTCGAATTTTTTCTGGGAAATATCCGCATTGGCATACGCATCTTTGACCCCAAGACAATAGAGGTCCACCAGGCAGACGGCAAAAATGACTCTATCCGGCCCCTGCTGGCGCGCGACGACGACAGGTGTAATGCCAGAATCCTTCCAGCCCGACATGATCCAACAACCCAGGATGGGATATTCGCGCGCATGTTGGAGATAATCGTTCGGGCCGAACATCTTTATCGGGCGAATGCGCGAGATGGGAATTTGTGGGTTGTCTGCGGGCAGGCGGGGTCGTTTATCTTTTTTATGTTTCTTTGGCATATTGATCTCCTGAAATTTTAGTGTGATTCACTTTGGCGGACGAGCGCGCCTTTGTGCTTTATCTTACCAGCCCCCGACAGCAACCGAAAGCGCGTCTTCTTTGCATATTCGGCGTAACCCGGGAAGCAGCAAAGCGACCTGGAGGACGGTCAGAAAGAGCAATTGAAAAATACGACGCAAGGATTGATTTCTCCTGCAAATGCCACATGACCGCTCCACCCCTGTAGGGACACAGCGGGACGGTGGATCGTCAAAAACCTGCGCATTCCTCCGCTGTGTCCCGACCTTTGCGCCTACATCAACAGCCTCCTGTTAATCTCCTGCACATCCGTCTGGTAACGCAGCAGGTCTTCGCGCAATTGGTTAATATCATTCCCGTAACGCAGGCGGCGCGCCAGGAAGGCGAATTCTTCGCTGCCAAACGACGGGACGGTAATATCTTTGGCGTTGCCGCGCACCATGCGCATCGCGTCGATCAGCCAGCGCAGGAAGGTATGGGCCTTGCGGAGCTTGGTGTAATCGGCCTCGCTCAAGATGCCGGCCTCGCACAGCGCCGCCATGGCCTCGCGGATATTGGTCTGGCGCAGCGCCGGGTTGCCCGCCCCGTGCGTGATCTGCAACCCCTGGATCAGATATTCAATGTCCACCAGCCCGCCGGGGCTGTATTTGGCGTTGAACTTGCCCGCAGCCGCCAGGTGCCGCACCTGGCGTTCGCGCATGGCGCGCATGGCGGTCACGTCGAAAGGCGCGCCGTTATAGACGAACTCGTCGCGCAGGGCGCAAAGCTGTTTACCAAGCGCCTCGTCCCCGGCGATGGGACGCAGCTTGACCAGCGCCTGGCGCTCATAGGCCCAGGCCGGGCCTTCGGGGGCATAGTAACGTTTGAAAGCCTCCAGCGAAACGGACAGACTGCCGGCCTTGCCGTACGGGCGCAGTTGCAAATCCACCTGGAAGATGCCCTCCTGGCGGGCATGGATCGCGTTCAGGAAGTGGCTGACCACCTTTTCATGGAAGACGGATGTGGCGATTCTCTCCGGTCCATCGGTCTGAGCCTGCCCTGCCTGCGCCGCCACCGCAGGAATGGGTGAGCCGCTGGGTTGAGCTTGTCGAAACCTGGTCGAAGGGTTGTCTGCGTAGACGAACATCA
This sequence comes from Anaerolineales bacterium, assembly GCA_049792555.1. Taxonomy (GTDB): domain Bacteria; phylum Chloroflexota; class Anaerolineae; order Anaerolineales; family Villigracilaceae; genus UBA5195. The sequence continues at coordinate 2,885 of JBARBA010000226.1, read as the reverse complement.
ACTCGATATCCGAGGCAAAACCCAGTTCGCGCCCACCGCATTTGCCCAGCGCCACGGCCGCCATCTGCGACACGCTGCCGTCTTCCAGGCGCGGCGTCCCGTGCAGGGAACGTAAATCTTCGGCGATCAGGTGGTAGGCCGTGTTGATTACCACCTCGGCCAGGTCGGTCAACTCCTCAGAAAAATCCCAGAATTCGGCGGTGTGCCCCAGCAGGTGGCGCATGTCGATGCGGAACATCTCGCGGTCTTTGAATTCGTTCAGCACCTTGCGCCAGGGCGCATCTTCGCGCGGCGCTTCGGGGCCGGAATGGACGACCGCCAGGGCCGCGTTCAACTCGGACTGCAACTGCCCGCGCGGTTTGGCGCTGTTGAGCGCGTTGGCGTCGCTGACCATCGGGAACAGGTTGGCATACTGCATGCGCATGAAATCGTCCCACAGGAAGTCGCTGACGCCCAGGATTTGCGCCAGGTTGTTGAGCACCTCGGGGCGCTCCAGCGAGGCCAACTCGTCGGGCCAGTCCGGCTGCTCGAAGAGATGCGTCAGGAATTCGCGGAAGTGCAGCAGCGCCTGGGCCGGGTTGGCCGAACCGGGCAGGAGATGCGTGAAATGCTTGATCAGCACCGCCGCCGCGCGCAGCTCGCGTTGTTTCTGCGGCGAGGTGATCTTGCGCCCATCTTCATCGGTAACGTACAACAGGTCGTCGGCGCGTTGGCCGCTGGAATGCACCACCATGCGCAAAATATTGGTGTGCGTCATCGAAAGCGCATTGGTGAACTCGTACAAAAAGCCCACCGTATCGGCGGTCTGGATGTGCAGCACGGTGTAACGCGCAGAAATTTCGTTGTCGATCTTGATCTCGATCGGGTACAGGCGCAGGTTGGCGCTGCCCATGCCCTGGAAAACGGCGCCCACGCGCTTGGCCAGCTCGCTGCGCGCCTCGCGGCGTTTACCGGCCTGCATCATGCCCGTCAGCGCGCGCAGGTCTTCGGCGTACTGCGCCCAATCGGGCGTTTGGGCGTTGACCGGCTTGACGGTGAAGACGTCCACAATTTTACGGCGGGAGAAAGTGGAAATTTCTGCTGCTTTGGGTGTGACCGGTTTCCCGGAGCGGGTGCGGCGCGGACGGCGGGTCGCCGTGAGATCAGACTCCACCCCGGCTTTTTCCACCGTTTCGTAGGTGAAGACCTGCGCTTCCTGGATATCCAGCCCGTGCGCAAACATCAGCCCGCAGATCAGCGAAAGCTCGCCCAGGTAATCGTAGGCCACCACCGTCACCCGCCAACCTGTCCCGGCCGGGACGGGATCGACAAAGACAAGCTGCTCCTCGCCCAGTCCGTCGGCCAGTTCGGCGTGCCGGTGGATTTCTTCTTCGCTGAAGGTGGCCGAGTACGAGGCTTCCATGCGCGCCAGGTGCTGCTGGAGGGCGGCAAGCGGCGCGGGTTCGACGCGCGCGCTTTCAGGCGCAGCCGTCTCGACGCCGCCCACGTATTTGGTGTAAATGGCGCGGATCGCCAAACTGTGCTGGCGGTAGCGTTCGAGGAAGTGTTCGCGGGCCTGTTCGGGGGCGGTTTGGCCGCGGAAGCCCAGGCGGCGGGCCAGCAGGTTGATGGCGCCCGGGTCGGAGGGCAGGCTGTGGGTCTGGCGGTAGTGCATCAGTTGCAGGTAGTGCTCAATGGTGCGCAGGAAGATGTAACCGTCGGTCAGCACGCGGCTTTCGTGGGGCGTCAGCAGCCCGGCGCGCATCAGGCGTCGCAAAACCCTGAGCGTGTTGCGCCGGTGCAGCTTGGGGTTTTCGCCGCCATGCACCATTTGCAGGAATTGCACCACAAACTCCACGTCGCGGATCGAGCCTTCGCCCAGCTTGACTTCGCCCCAGTCGCGGCCTTTGGCGCGCAAAATTTCCTCGGTGCGTTGCTTCATGGCATGGACGCTGGCGCGCACCGTTTCGGCGTCTGCGCCAAAGAGCACCGCGTTGATGCGTTCCAGCGCCTGCTCGCCGAGGGCCATATCCCCGGCAATGGGGCGCGCCTTGAGCAGGGCCTGCTTTTCCCAAAGCATGGCGTTGCGGTTGAGATAGGCCATGTAATCGTCGAGGCTGGTGACGAGCGCGCCGTCGCGGCCCCAGGGGCGCAAACGCATGTCGACGCGGTATAAAAAGCCTTCGGGAGTCATGCTCGAAAGCGCGTCGATCAGGCGCTGCCCCAAGCCCAGGTAGTCCCCGGCCTTGTCCGCCGCCAAAAACAACAAGTCGATGTCCGAACTGTAATTGACTTCCTCGCCCCCCAACTTTCCCAGGGCGATGACCACAAATCCCGCCGCAGGGGTTTTGGACTCATGCACGGCATATTCCAGGCAGGCGCAGGCCATGCCGTCGGCCAGGTTGGAAAGCTGCGCGGTGACGGCGGGCAGGTCGTACAGGTTGAGCAGGTCGCTCGCGCCGATGCGCAGCAGTTCGCCGCGCTGGTAGCGGCGCAGGCTGTCGAGCTGCGCGGCGGGTTGCAGGCCCTGCATGGCCTGCAAGGCTTCGCCCCGGTAGTCGGCTGCTTTTTTCTGGCGGACGAGGCGCTCGCGTTGGGTGAGAGTCTCAAGCTGCGCAGGGTCGCGCAGCAGGATTTCGGTCAGGAACAGGCTGCCCGCGAAGATGGTGATCAAAATTTCGACGGCGCGCGGGTTGCCGCTCAGTTGCCTGAAGGTTTCGGCGGCGGGGTTGTTGTTGGGGCGGGTCTCAGACCCGCCCCTATCGGTCTCAGACCCGCCCCTGCAAAAACGTTCCATGTTGATCAGCGCCTGGTCGGGGTCGGCGCAGCTTGCCAGCGCCGCCGTCAGGTACGGCAGCAGGCCGAGCAGCGCCGGGCGCGCTTCGGGCGTTTGCGCGGCCATGCGC
>JBARBA010000225.1:0-2487 GCA_049792555.1 Anaerolineales bacterium | reverse complement strand
GGGAGGCAGTAATTCTTCCACCGCCGGCCGAACAGGGTAGGCGTAGGGGATAACCGACGATACACCGGGTTTCCAATCGCATACCAGCGTTAAGAAGTCTCTCAGCGCGTATACGCCTGAATTGGCGTCGCTGAGGGGATGATAAAAGGTAAAAAGGAATTCATTCACATTTGGGGAATGTAAAAGTATCACTCTCCACAAAGGACTTTCATGACAGTCAAATGGAATATTAATCTCCTTTTCGGCTTCCACCTGCCAGTGTTTGTCATTTTCCCGTTCCAATATCTTTAGGGACGGTTTTACTTTATCGTCGGTCACAACCCAGGGCCGATCCTCGCGTTGTTCGAGACGGGTTGCAAGCAAGGGGTGCATTTGAATTAATGCATCCAGGGAATCTCTCACGGCTTGATGGTTTATTTCACCTTCAATCCGGCCTATGACAACGAAGTTCATCGCTGCGGCCTGGTCCAACATCCAGGCCAGTTTCTCATTATCACCCAACGGTCTTTGCATTTTCATAATCATCCTCCTCACAGGTTTATGTATTATCAGCCAGCCGCCATCGCGGCAAACTCTTCATTTTGCTCCCAGCGTAATATCTGCCAGGGCTTTATTGATCACGCCCAGGTCCAAAGAATCCAGGTTCGAGAGCACGATGATGGTCGCCTGGTCGTCGGGATAACGCAGCAACTGCGCCCGAAACCCGGGGACGCGACCGGCGTGTCCAATCACCAGGCGCCCGGATTGGTGCGAGATCTCCCAGCCATAGCCATAGACCATATCCGTTGCCAAAATGGACGGCACGGCAACCGTGGAGGTGAAGATGGCCTTGAGCGTATCCTTTGAAACCAGTTGGTCGGTATAGAGCGCCTGGTCCCATTTGTACAGGTCTTCCAGCGTGGAATACAATCCCGCCGCCGCATAGTTGAGCGACGCATCGCGGCAGGGAACATTCACAAATTTCAGGATATTTTGATCGAGACTATAGCCCGAAGCGCGGTTTTTCACGATGAGATTGGCGTGGTCGTAGCCTGAATCGCTCATCCCCAACGGCTGGAATATACTCTCCTGAATAAACTTCTCATAGCTCTCGCCGGAGGCTTTTTCGATGACCATCCCCAACAGGAAATACTCCGAATCGCTGTCGACCCAGTGGTCGCCCGGCGCAAAGTCCAGCGGCAGCGACTTGAAATAAGCGATCACCTCGTCAGGCGTATACTGCTGGCACACATTGATCTTCTCTGCGATGTAAGAGGCCGTATAGTTGGGAATGCCGGAGGTGTGGGTCAGCAGGTGACGCAGCGTGACGGCCTTCCAGGCGGCAGGGCAATCTTTGATGTAGTTGCAGAGCGGGTCTTGCACCGAAAGTTTGCGGCGTTCTTGCAGAATCATCACCGCCATAGCCGTGAAGGGCTTGGTCAGCGTGCCAATTGCAAATTTGGTCTGGGGCGTATTGGGCATGTCCAACTCGCGGTTTGCCAGCCCGTATCCCTGGCTGATCTGCACCTGGCCCTTCTGCGCCACAAGGATTGCGCCGCTGAAAGAGCTTTGCGAGCGCATGAATGTGTCGATGCGCGACGCAAGCCCTGCGACCGCAGGGAGTGTCGAAGAGTCGATGGTTGGCGCTGGAGTTGCCGTCAGCGGCGCAGAGGGGGCAGCGGCGGATGGCATATTATCAGCCGCCGCAAGCTCCGTTTGCAACGCCGACACTTCCATTTCCAGGGCCTTTTCGCGCGGAGAAACGCCCCCTCCGCCGCAGGCCGTCAACAGCGCAGCGCAGGCCATCAGCGCCAGGGTACAAACGATCAGTGTGGTCTTTGTTTTTTTCATTTTTATGATCCTTTCAAAGGTTGAGAGATATGCCTTGTTGTCGGCGTGGGTTGCAACCGGGCCGCCATCACGTCTGTGTCTTCGACGACTGCTCCAGCCACGCGCGGATTTGCTCACCGTGCGTCCGGTAATGGCCGCAGCGCCACTTAATCAGTTCGGCAACCAGCGGCAGGTCAGCCTCGCGCTCCGATAAAAGCCGGGCCTGCTCCAAAAGCTGCCGGTAAGCGCCGCCGAAACGGGACAAGACCTCGGCCAGGGGCCGGTCTTTATTTTCCAAAAAGGTTTCCCGGTTGAGCGCGTCCATATCGGCCCAGGTGTACCCCGCAGCGGGCATTTCAGGCATACGCCCTTGCGCCGCGACCTTGATCCAACCCAGGCCGCGTTCATCCCAGACGGCAATGTGTACCAGCAAGTCTTTCAGCGACCCGTCCGCCTGCGCGCCCGGTCTCGTCATTTGGGCTTCGTCCAGGCCATCGAGCAGCACTTCCAAACCAGCGCGCTCGGCTTCGAGCGCGGCGATCAACTGCGCCTTGTCCGGGCGCGGCGACAGCCGCAGCCAGCGGCGCACATAGAGCAAAACCAATAGTCCAAACAGCTTGAGCTTATGCTTCGTATGCTTCATTATGACAATCCCGATTTTGATCCATGCTTCTATAC
>JBARBA010000224.1:0-5333 GCA_049792555.1 Anaerolineales bacterium | reverse complement strand
TTTAAAACTTCGTGTCCTTCGTGAACTTCGTGGATAAAAATGCTCTTGCCTTTCCCCATTTCACCCCAACCAGAATGTGTCCGAAAACGACAAGATTGTTGCTGAATTGTGACGAAAACGCCATGTCAGGGCGTTTTTTTAACATCTACACCTGAAAAGGTGACGGAATTTCACCCTCCCCAGAGATTGACAGCCTGCTTTCCTGGAATACAATCGCTGCCACTGTTAATTTTCCTTTGGAGGTAGCCCTATGAACACATCTTTACAACTTGGCGAACACATGATTTGCGATCTTTCCGGCTGCGACCGCGCGCTTTTGTTGGATAGCGACCGGGCGTACGCCCTGTTTGCAAGGGACGTCCGCGAAAGCGGCTTGACGGTTTTGGACGAGGGCTTCTATAAATTTAGCCCCTACGGGTTCACCGGTTTCCTGTTGTTGTCTGAATCGCACGCCAGCTTGCACGCCTGGCCTGAACACGGTTACTGCGCCATCGACTTGTTCACCTGCAATCTGACTCTGAACTTGATTCCGCTGATCGAACGCTTGAAAGCCGATTTTGGCGCTGAATCTTACCATTTGCACCGCGTTGAGCGTCACGCCCAAGTCGATGTTGAGGCGCTCGCCATCGAAGCGCAAGAGTTGGTTGCATGAATAACATCTGGCTGACCGAGGAACTGCATTCGTATTACCGCAAGTCCTTGCGCGTCAAGTGCGTGCTGGTCGAAGAGCAGACCGACTTCCAGTTTTTGCAGGTGGTCGAAACCGAATTTTTTGGCAATGCCCTGATCCTGGATGGCATCATCCAACTTACCGAGCGCGACAACATGGGCTACCATGAGATGATCACGCACGTCCCCATGCTGGCCGTAGACGCGCCCAAACGTGTGCTGATCGTCGGCGGCGGCGACGGCGGCTCGCTCCAGCAGGTGCTGCGCTATCCGTCCGTCACCGAAGCCGTCGTCTGTGAACTGGACCGCAAGGTGGTCGATTATTCCCGCCAGTATTTCCCGGCTTTTGGCGACCCCTGGAGCGACCCGCGCGCCAGGCTGGTTGTCAAGGATGCCTTCCAATATCTCAAGGAACCGGGCAACACCTTCGACGTGATCGTTTCGGATACCACTGACCCGATCGGCATGGCCGAGGCTTTATTTAGTGAAGAATTCTATCGATTGATGTGGGCGGCGCTCAACCCGGGCGGCGCGATTGCCACGCAGTGCGAGCAGCCCTATTTTGACACAGCCCTGATCAAAGACATTCTCGGCTTTGCGAAGAAGCTGGCGAAGAACCCGGACTATTACTACGCCCAGATTCCGACCTACCCTGGCGGCGGGATCGGGTTTATGTACCTTTCAGACACCCCCTGGGAGAACGGACTGACCCGTAGCTACCCGCCGGGCCAAATGAATTATCTCAACCCGGATATTCACCGGGCGGCTTTTGCCCTGCCGGAGTTTTTCAAGAGAGAAATAGAGAGTAGAGAGTAAGCGGCAGCCCGGCGAGGTCTAAAAACCTCGCCGGGTTTTGTTTTTTACGGTTGCGGTTTATCTTCACTTGGTATATCATAGCCCCCTCGGGAAATACCTCACTGGAATATCAAAAGGAGCATCGATGTCTGAGGTTCAGCAATTCGCAGATCAAATTATCGAAAATGTGGAAAAGGTCATCATCGGCAAACGCGCGGCCATCGAACTGGTGGTCGTGGCGCTTTTGTGCGAAGGGCACGTGTTGCTCGAAGACGTCCCCGGTTCGGGGAAGACCATGCTGGCGCGCTCGGTGGCCGTCAGCCTGGGCAGCAGCTTCAAGCGCATCCAATGCACGCCCGACTTGATGCCAAACGACGTGACGGGGGTCTCGATCTTCAACCAGAAAAACGGCGAGTTCGAATTCCGTCCCGGCCCAATCTTCGCCAACATCCTGCTGGCAGACGAGATCAACCGCGCCACGCCGCGCACCCAGTCTGCACTGCTCGAAGCCATGCAGGAGCAGCAGGTCAGCGTGGACGGCGCCACCCGCGAACTGCCGCGTCCCTTCCTGGTGCTGGCTACCGAGAACCCCATCGAGTATGAAGGCACTTTCCCGCTGCCCGAAGCCCAACTCGACCGCTTCCTGATCTGCCTTTCGCTCGGCTACCCGACCCCGCGGGACGAGCGCCAGATCCTGGTCAACCTGCGGCGTGAACACCCGATCACCCACCTGGGGAAAGCCGTCAACGGCGGCGACCTGCTGACCCTCCAGCAACAGGTTTGGGATATCCATGTGGACGAAACCTTGCAGGAATACATTGTCACCCTGGCAGCCGCCACGCGCGAACACCCCGACCTGGCCCTGGGTATCAGTCCGCGCGGCAGCCTGGCGCTCTTCAAGGCGTCACAGGCGTTGGCCGCCGTGCGCGGACGCGATCACGTCGTCCCCGACGATATTAAGTACCTTGCGCCGGTTACCATGACACACCGGCTGATCGTCAGGCCCGAAGCCCAACTGCGCGGACGCAACGCCGAATCCATCCTGCGCGACGTGTTGCAAAACACGCCCCTGGACCTGGGCCACGTGGAACGTTAGCGGCTCCTGCGCATGACTACCTTCCTGCCGCTGTTGATTGTTTTAATGACGATCGCCGCGCTGATGCGCGACGATTTTTCGCTGACGCTGGCCTATCTTTTTGTGGGCGTTACGGTGCTTGGGACGTGGTGGGAACGCCGGTCGCTGGCCCAGGTCAAACATGAACGCCGCTACAACGAGCACGCCTTCCTGGATGAGCAGGTCGAGATCAACCTGCGCATCCACAACCAGGGATGGCTGCCGGTGCTGTGGGTTGGCCTGCAGGATTCGTTGCCCGTTGCCCTGGGCGCCTCCCCGTTTTTTCAGCAGGTTCTCAGCCTGGGGCCGGGAGCGAGGACGCAGTTCAACTACAGCGTTTACGCCAAAAAACGAGGATACTATCCCATTGGGCCGCTGTTCATCTCCGGCGGCGATGTCCTCGGCCTGAACAAACCCCAACGCCTGGAAAATAAAGCCCAGCACCTGACGGTCTATCCCAAGATCATCCCGCTCAGTTCCCTGCAAATCCCCTCGCGCTCGCCGCAAGGCACCCTGCGCCACACCCAGCAGATTTTCGAAGACCCCACGCGTGTTTTCAGCAAACGTGAATACACCCCCGGCGATTCGCTGCGCCGCGTGGACTGGAAAGCCTCCGCCTCCAGCGGGCGCTTGCAGATCAAGCTTTTCGAGCCGTCGATTGCGCTTGAAGCGCTGATCTTCCTGGACCTGAACAGCGACAATTACCACCCCAAATACTACTTCGATGCCACAGAGCTGGCGATTGTCATTGCCGCATCGGTTGCCTCGTGGATTTGCGAAAAACGCCAAACCGTCGGCATGAAAATCAACGGGCAAGACCCGCTGGCAGTCGACGGCGTCCCGCCGTACATGCCGCCGCGCAAGGGGCAGGCGCAGTTGATGCGCATGCTCGAAATCCTGGCGCGCATCCAGATCGGCACAAAAGCCTCGCTGACCGAGATGATCCACCAGCAGCGCCACCATCTTTCATGGGGCACAACGCTGATCATCATCACCGGCAAAGCAGACACTACCCTGCTGGACGAACTTTTCCAAGCGCGCCGCGCCGGGCAGAACGTGATGCTGATTTTGGCTGGCCCGCCATTCTCCATCGAAGATTCATCCTCGCGGGCGGCGCACTTTGGCATTCCCGTCGTTGCCATCCGCGACGAACGCGGCCTGGATATCTGGCGCAAGTAGTTTGACGGCCGGTGCAAGGGTCGGAGCAATGTGAGCGAACATCAGGACATCTCCAAACAATCGGGCCTCAACGTAAATACCTACCGGCTGGTCAGCTACGGGTTGGTGGCTTCGATGCTGGCCTGCGCTGCGCTGACGGTTGTGGCCCTCATTGATCGCATGATCCTCACTTGGCAGCCATCCTACCTGAGCGCGCTGTGCTTCATCGTGGCGCTCGACCGCCTGTACACCTATCGTCTTTTCCGCGACTGGATGTCCTTCAGCAGAGAATGGCTGGCGCGTTTCGGCGCGCAGGTCATCATCATCCTGGTGTTTACCAAAGCCATGGTCGGTTTATCGCACGGTTGGAATGCCTTCCTGGCAGAAATCCCGCTCTGGCCGCAGAACCTTTCGACTTATTTCTTCAATGGTGAAACCGTCTTTGCCTTGAGCATGGCGCTGATCGCCTGGCTGCTCAGCGGCAATTTCGCCGCCCTGCTCGAAGAGATCGGCCCGGAACATATCCAAAGCGCCGGCCTGGACGGCGTCCCGGAAAACAACATCCCGGCGCGCAAACGCCTGGTCAGCCTGTTCTTTTCCCTGGGGACCGTCCTGGTCGTCCTGGCGACCATCAGCCGCATCGACCTGCATTCGGTCTTTGATCGGCAGACCTTTTCTTTTATCGAAATCCCTGCGCTGGCGGCAGGCGGGGCCAGCACGCTGCTCTACTTCATGCTCGGACTGGCGCTGTTCAGCCAGACCCAGTTCATCTCCCTGCATGTCCGCTGGACGGTCCAACAAATCCCGGTTAACGGCAGCCTCGCCAAACAATGGGCCGGCTACAGCCTGCTCTTCCTGGGCCTGGTGGCGCTGCTGGCCGGCCTGCTGCCCACCAGCTATGTCCTCCAGCCTTTGCAGGCGCTGGCCTACCTGCTCAACGCAATCCTGACCATCTACCTGGCCGTCGGGCAGGCCATCCTTGCCTTTTTTCTTTATATCCTCGGCCTGCTTTACAGCCTGTTCGGTAAAGCGCCGCCCGCGCAAAATGCGCCCGGCGCACCACTGTCAATGCCTAAGCTGCCTCCCAATGCCGGCTCAAGCGTTGGCCCAAACTGGCTGGAAATCATCAAAGCGCTCATCTTCTGGGCCATCTTTGCAGGCATCCTGTTCTTCGCCGCCCGGCAATATCTGGAACAACACCACGAAATCCTCAAGAAACTGCGCGAACTGCCCGGCTGGAAGCTTCTGGCGCAAGTTTGGGGCTGGCTAAAAAACCTTTTGACCCGCGCCCAAAGCGGGGTCGCCGGTCTCGTGGCAGCCGGGCGCGAGCGCATACTCCAATTAACGGCCCGTCCGGGGTTGGGCGGCGGATTTATGAACCTGCGGAAACTCGACCCGCGCCAGCGGATTTATTTCTTCTACCTGGCCCTCATCCGCCGCGGCGGCGAAAAAGGACTCCCCCGCAGCCTTTCCCAGACACCCGATGAATATGCCGCCGCGCTGCAAGCCGCCCTGCCCGCCGCCGGCGAAGACATCCGCGCCCTGACCCAGGCTTTCGTCGACGCCCGCTACAGCCGCCAGCCCGTGCAACCCGAAC
>JBARBA010000223.1:0-7572 GCA_049792555.1 Anaerolineales bacterium | reverse complement strand
GCCTGATGATGAATCTGGCAAGTTTTGGGATTGGCTTGTTGATTTATAACCCTTTCATGTGAGTAATCAACCTAAAAAAGACCGTAGATGCAGGACGGCAGACCGTAATTACCGTCCTGCGTCTACGATCTACCGTCCTCCAAAGGAGAAATGACAGATGTACAATGCCAGCAAGACGCGTTATGACACAATGAAGTACAACCGCTGCGGGCGCAGCGGCATCAAGCTGCCGGCCATTTCGCTCGGTCTGTGGTACAACTTCGGCGGCGTCGACCCGTTCGAGAACGGACGCGCCATGACCCGTCGCGCCTTCGACCTGGGCGTGACGCACTTCGACCTGGCCAACAACTATGGCCCGCCGCCCGGCTCCGCCGAGGAGACTTTTGGCAGGTTGATGAAGCTGGATTTTGCCCCCCACCGCGACGAACTGGTTATCTCGACCAAGGCCGGTTACGATATGTGGCCCGGCCCGTACGGCGAGTGGGGTTCGCGCAAATACATGCTTGCCAGCCTCGACCAGTCGCTCAAGCGCATGGGCCTCGATTACGTGGACATTTTCTACAGCCACCGCTCCGACCCCGAAACTCCGCTCGAAGAGACCATGGGCGCGCTGGATACCGCCGTGCGTCAGGGCAAGGCGCTCTACGTGGGCATTTCGAACTACCAGCCCAAGAAGACGCGCGAAGCGGCGCGCATTTTGCGCGAGTTGGGCACACCCTGCTTGATCCACCAATCGCGCTACAATATGCTCGACCGCCTGGCGGAAGAGGGCCTGCTGACCGCGCTCGATGAAGAAGGCATCGGCTCCATCGTTTTTTCGCCGCTGGCCCAGGGTCAGTTGACCGACCGCTACTTAAACGGGATTCCCAACGGCGCGCGCGCCACCAAAACGGAGCGCGTCTGGCTCACGCCGGATGACGTCACACGAAACATCGAAAAGGTGCGCCGGTTGAACGTCATTGCCCAGGCGCGCGGACAAAAGCTCTCGCAAATGGCGATTGCCTGGGTGCTGCGCAAGCCGCAGGTCACGTCCGCGCTGATCGGGGCCAGCAGCGTCAGCCAGTTGGAAGATAACCTGGCGGCGCTGGACAATGCGTCGTTTTCGCAGGAAGAACTGGCAGAGATCGAAAAAATTCTCGGAGGCTGACCTGAGTGGGCAAAGTGACCGTCGCCTTTTGAGATAATTTGAGGAGCTTATCGAATGATGAAATTTTTCAAAAAGATATTCAGTTCGGGCGGGCCGCAGGAGCGCTATTTTATCTACCACGTCAAATGCAAGCGCTGCGGCGAGGTGATCGAGGGCCGCGTGGATACCAGCAACGATCTGAGCATCGAATACGAAGACAAGCGCGAGGTTTACCACGTCCGTAAGGTGTTGATCGGGGCGGCGCGCTGTTACCAGCAGATTGAAGTTGAAATGACGTTCAACAGCAGCCACGACTTGCTTGAGAAAACAATCAAGAATGGGGAGTGGGTGGAGGAAGGCCAGTGAGTGGAGATTAGAGAAAAGACCGCCCACGGGCTGCGCAACGAGGCTTGATGTATGACCACGCGAGCTGGATTCACCGGTCTTTTGACCGGCCTGGTTGCCACCCTGTTCCTAGCGTATCCGTTTGCCGTTGCGTGGCCTGCCGCTTCCACGCTTTGGCGCTGGATTGCCGTTTTTGCCGCCGCCGCCCTGATGGTCGGCGGCGGCGCGTTGGCCGGACGCCGGAGCGGGGCGGCTCAACCCGCCCGTTGCGCTGCTCTGGGCGGGTTGGCCGGTGGGCTGGCGGGCGTCATTGTCTTCTGCCTGCTGGGCGCTGCGGCGGCTGGCTTGGCCGCCGGCGAGACAACCCGCCAGCGCTTGCTGGTTGAAGCCATTGCCGCGATGGTGCGCCAGACGCAGGCGACGTTCCTGGCTTACTTTTTGGGTGGAATCGGACTGGGGCTGTTGGGGGGCTGGCTCGCTTGCCCTCGCCGGGGCAGTCCAAAAGACGTTTTCGACAAATCCGCGCCGCAGATGGCGCTAAACGTTGCCATCACCGCCGCGCCTGCGGCGGTTGTGGCCGTCGTAGTGGCCGCCGCCGTGTTTTCGCGCCTGGCAGATTTTGCCGGGACGCAGCCGGACTCCGCTGCCCTGGTTTGGTCGATCCTGGACCTGCCGTTGACCGTTTCGCTGCTGTTGCTGTTAGTCTCGCATTTGGCCCTGACCCTGGTAACAACGCACGAAGCGCAGCAAGCGGAGCACCTGTGCGGCCTGGATGAAGTCAAAATGGCGGCCTATGTGGGGATTGGCGTTGCCCCCGTCCTTGCCGTGTTGCTGCTGCTGGCAAAGCCCGACCTTTTCTTAAAGCCCCTGGTTTGGGCGGCGCTGTTGGCAAGCGCCGGCATGAGCCTGAAGTCATTGCAGACCCTGCTCCGACAAATCCTGCCCAGGCGCGCATCCTTTCCTTCCCCGCAAGAAAACCGGCAAAAAGTCGAAGCGCAACTGTTCGGGACGATTGCGCAATCGAACGGCCCGCGTTTGGTGCTGCTTTGCGTTGGCTGCGGCCTGGCGATGATCCTGCCGTTGCACGTGGTGGTGGTTTCGACGCTGGTCAACCTGAATACCCTGCTGGCAGCCCCGGCTGCCTCCGTGGAAGCGGCCCGGAGGCTTTTCCTGACCCAGGCCCTGGTCAGCGCCGGGTTGATGACAGGATCGGCAGCCCTGCTGACCGGCATTTACCTGTTTTACCTAAACCTGGGGCGTTGGTTCAACCGGCGGAACGCGCGCCGCACAAATTAAGGCTCTCTGACTCCACTGCAAAAAGTGAGATGATACCGCGCCTCCTACTTTTGGTGGTTTGCCAACAGTATCTTCAAGAAAGGCGTATAAGACTTACGCGAGACGCATCCAAAGCCCGTGAACTCATCGTATAATATTGGCAAGATCAGCCAAAGGTTTCACCCGAACGGGCAGGAGCTTCGCAGATGCGCTCTGAATTGCAAACGCACAAAGGTAAACAGTTTTTGTATTGCAATTATGTGGACATGGAAGGTGATGTGTTGCAGGCCGAGTTGACGGCGGTGGATGCGTACGTCATGCAGCAGCCGGAAGGTTCGGCGCTGGTCTTGATCGATGTGCGCGGCGTGGCTCCCACGCGGGAGAATATCGGCATGTATATCAAGAGCGCGCGGAATTCCAAAAAATATCTGTGTAAATCTGCCGTGATTGGCATTGGGTTTTCGGGGCAGAGGCGGGTGTTGTTCGATGCAATCATGCGCATTGCCGGGGATGAGATGACGCTCTTTGAAGATATCGAGGCAGCAAAAGATTGGCTGGCAAGTTAGGTCAGGGGTATTGCGTTTTGCTTCGTTTTTGGAATAAACATCAAGACCGGGTTGGCAATCCATTGCCAGCCCGGTCTTGATTTAATGGGACTATGCTAAACACGAGCGCTTTCTGTGCTTTTCGCTATCCACGAAGTACACGAAGAGCGCGAAGTTTAAAATCTTTTTCAGTATATCTGGCGCTGTGTCCCTACGGCACTGTGTACGTGATGACCAACTGCGGCTGGCTGCCCGGGTAGTTGCCGCTGTAGAAATTCATGTAGTCGGCGACATGGTTATTGTTGTCGTCCAGCGCGAAGAGCAGGCGGAATTGGGTCAGGCCGCTGCGGTTGAGATACGCGCGCCCGGCGGCTGTCAGCGGGGCGTTGTACCAGTTGCTGACGGGGCCGTTGAATACGCCCGCAATGCTTGTCGTGGAGGGGAGCGCGCTGAAATCGGCGATCTCCAGGGCGGCGTTGTTGTTGAACGAGCCTTGCCTGATTTGCGCCCAGAGATTTCCCAAACTGCTGAAGGGATTCGCGCCAATCGTTGAGAAGTACTTGATCCTGATGGCCGCCGAGCGGATGACGGCGTTATCGGGCAGGGCGGCGGTGTTGAAGGACAGGATGGCGCGGTATTGGCGGTTGGCGGCGTCGTCGCCGAGCCGGAAGACGTTGGCCGCGCTGTTGAGCGAGCCGCCCACGCTGCTGTTTTCACTCGATTCGAGCACCCAGCCGTCCTGGACGGCCAGCGATGTGAAGGTCAGGGTGACGGGCGTGGCTGTCTTGGTGGGAGTGCGCGTCACGGTGCGGGTGGGTGTGGATGTCTTGGTGGGGGTCAGGATGCTTTGCGTGGCCGTTGGCGTGGACGTTTCCGGGCAGCCTCTGGGCAACGATGCCGGCTGCCCAATGGAATCAATGCGCCGTGGTGTTGGCGTAGCCGTGGCTTGGCATGGATCAAGCGTGGCTGTGGCGGTATAGGCGATGGTTGACGTTTCGGTTGGCGTCATGGTGGCAGTGTTCAGGTCTGGCGTGACGGTGCTGGTCATCGTACCCGTAGGGTACGGGGTTGCAGTATCGCCGCCCGGCGTGGGGGAAAGAGTGGGGGTGGGGGTGGGCACAAGGTTTGTGTTAAGCTGGTTGCTGACTGCCAGAAAAGCATTGGACAAACTCGCTGCGTCGCTGCCGTAGTAGTACTGGCCTATGCGCGCATTCGGATCATGGCTCATGTCATAGGTGGTGCCGAAGGCGCCGTATTTTAGCAGCGTCTCGCCGGGTGCAACGGGAGGGCTGTTGCTGTCCCAGCCATTGTCTGTTTTCCGGGCGTCGCCCATGCCGACGGTGAAAACCAGCGCGGAATTGCGTGAAACGATGTCGAACATATCGCGCGCGCGGTCATCTGCGTCGTAATGTGTCTGGTCCACAACGTTGATCGTGTTGTATGGATACGGGGGGTAGCCTCTTGGATATGTGGCGTTCGTGCAATCTGTGTCGCTTACCAGCGAGCAGTGGCGCAGTAATGCGTCATCGTCGCGGCACAGCGCGCCTGTCCAGGTGTAACTGTTGTAATCGGATGGGCAAATTTGCCCGCCGACCTGATTGTGCGCGGCGTTGGCCGCGCCGTCGCTGAGCAGGACCAACACCGGCAGCGCGCCTGGGCGGGCGCCGGTCAGGATGCTGCCGGACAGGGCCACGCCGTCGGCAATGTTGGTGGTTGTGCATTGTGATGCGTCTTCAAGTGGCGTCGGCCCATAAAACAACGGGCAGTCCAAACCGATATAGGTGTCAGGACTGCCGCCGCTAAAGAGACGGCATGGATTAATGATGCCATAGCCGTCGCTATCGCTAAGGGCAGGATAGGTTGAAGGATCACCCGGGCGGTCGGCTCTCGTATAAGGGCAATTATTATTGCCTTCGTATACTTGAAGGCCGCGAATGGCATTGCTGACCGTGTCGTAATCACTGCTGAGCGGCAACTGCATTACAGCGCTTTTGTCGAAAGTGACCACGCTCACGCGGTCATACGGGAAATACATATTGTTTAGCAGCAGTTGCGCCGCCAACTTGACGTCCTGGAAGGGGAAGCAGTTGCCCGGCATGCCGTCTACGCCAGTCGGGTCGGCTGCATTGCAGATCACCGGATTTCTGGCGTCTCCGCTTGTGGGATTGGAAGGCCAGCCGTACGTCATTGATTCAGACGTATCAATGGCCAGCACCAAATCCACGCTGGCGGCTTCGGCGAGCACTTCGACGGTTGCTGGCAGTCCATCCGGCTCCACCGCGGCGGTGACGCTCACGCGCACCAGCTTTCTCATGGGGTCGGTGCAGACTTCCTTGCCAGGGTGGTTTGCGTGTTCAATCGCGATCAATGCGGCCAGGTGATCCACGGCGGGAAGCAGGCCTGGGTTATCTGCGGCGACTGAATCGCAGGTTTCGACGGCCCAACTCTGCGGCTGGATATTGTATGAATCCAGGGCATTTTGGGCGGCCGTTACCATTGTCGCCATCACGTAGTTGCGCTTGAACTCTGCGCTGGCTGCCCGCGCGGCTGCGTCCGCGCCGTGTTGCAGGTTGTCGGGGGTGATGTACGCATTGCGGATGGGCGCGACGACCATGCCGACGATGATCGTCACACTGGCAATTGCCAGCCCAAAGAGGGCCAGCGCATTGCCTTTTTCGCTTTTGTTGCGACGGACCGATGTAAACTTCATGCTTTTTTCTCCTTTTTTAGAATGTGTTGCCCGTTGGAATATTTCCCTTACGTTAATATGATACTCCCATCGCAAATGTTTTGATCCCTACACTTTTGTCGATATTACTTTACGCAGGGGGTACCCCTCGCGCTGCGGTGGGTTGGGGAATCTTAAATCAAAAGAGCCTTGCGCGAAGCAAGGCTCTCTCCTGGATTTGCGATGAGGGAAAACAGGTTATTCTGTTGCCGGAGCTTGTCCTGCGACCGTAGGGAGTGGCGATGGGCTGCCCGCCGGCAGCATGGGCAGCCAGCCGCTGACGTCCGTCCCGGCCTGGGGGCCGGGCTGGATGGTGAACTCGCCGCCCTGGGAGGTGATGCGCGCTTCCATGGACTTTAAGCCGAAACTGCCGCTTTCTTCGGCTGCGGCGCGTTGGGCCGCGCTGAAACCCTGACCGTCGTCGGTGATCGAGAAGCGCAGCCGTTCCTGGACGGGTTCGATGCGGATGGCGACGCGGCCGGCGTTGGCGTGCGCGGCGATGTTATCGAGCGCCTGCTGCACCACGCGGTAGAGCGCATGGCGCGCGTCCGCCGAAATGCGCGTGTCCACTTCGGGCGAAATGGAGACTTGCATCTCGATCGCGTTCCTGGCGGAGAACTGCTCGATCAACAGGCCCAGCGGCTGGCTCAGGTTTTTCTCCAATTGCAGCGGCGCAAGGTTGTTGCGGATTTCGCGCACGGCTTTGGCGGCGCCATCCACATCTTCGATGCAGCGCTTCAGGATGGACTCGGTCTCTGCGGGGTTGGAACGCGCCGAACTGCGGCTGACTTCCAGGAAGAAGGGCAGGCGTCCCAAAAACTGTTGGACGGTGTCGTGCAGTTCCTGGGCGATCTTGAAGCGTTCGCGCTCCTGGGCGGTGGCGATTTCCTGCGGCACCTGGCGCAGTTGTTCGATTTGCAGCGCGGTCAGCAGGAACAGCCCGGCCTGCTGGGCGATCAACTCGGTAATTTGCAGGTCGCGCTCGTCGAAGATTTCCTCGTCCCAGCGCTTGCCGGAACCCAAAAGGCCGATGACGCTGCCTGAAATGGTCAGCGGCGTGACCACATCGACCATCCCGGTGCGGCTCAAGGGTTCGAGCCAGGCCGGGAACGGTTCGCTCTCAGCGTGGATACGGATCGGGCGGCTGGTGGGCGGCAAAGGGGCGGGGAAGAGTCGCAGCGGCGCGGGCTGGGGCCATTCGCCCGCCTGCCCCAACAGTTGATAGGCCGATTCTTTTTCGTTCCATAGCCAGACGGCGGCCCGCTCCAGTTCCATGTTCGTCACCAGCGCTTTGGCGATGGTTTGCGGCAGTTGCGACAGTTCGACTTCGTTGATGACCTGCTGACCGAATTTGCGCACGGCGGCGTAGCTGCGTCTTTCCCACTGAAAGAGACGGCTGAACATGCCCCACCACGAACTCTGGCTGCTCCAAAAGGCGCTGACGAGCAGGATAATGACGAAGAGCGGCGCAAACGGCGTCCAGGCCAGCGAATTGATCCATTCCGGTTGCAGGATGCGCATGACCCATACGCCCAGGCTGGCAACGAGCGCAC
>JBARBA010000222.1:0-7137 GCA_049792555.1 Anaerolineales bacterium | reverse complement strand
GTCCTATGGAACGCGGCGCTCCGTCGAAAGAGCGCCGCGGGTTTTTTTTTTCGCTCGAGATTCGAACGATGGAATCCTAACCCCGACAATCCGGAACCAAAAAGCAAAAAGCAAAGGCGCCAAGACGCCAGGACGCCAATTTTTTAATTTTCTTTCTTTTCTTTGCGACTTTGAACCTTTGCGACTTTGCGTTAAATTTTCTTGCTTTTGTGCAAGGATTTAATTTCTAAGTTCCTATGGATAACTCGCCTGCCATCAACCTGACCGCCGCGATTCCGTCGCGCGCCGTTTGTGACATCCATCACATATAATCGTGACCTTTTGCACTGCGAAACTGGCCTGATTGGGCATACTATTTTACGGTGAAGTTAGTTGTCAGGCCCCGTTTGGGACTGGGCCTGTATCAGTCTTAATCAGAAGGAATGGCTTATGACAGTACCTGAAGGAATGGATCGACCAAAAGCAGGGTTGCGCCAGCGCGAAAACCTGGCGCTTTTACACGAAGTTAGTCTCGCCACAGCAGGGGTACCCCATGTGGAAATGTGCATCCAGTGTGGCACCTGCGGCGGTTCCTGCCCGTCCGCCGCAGACATGGATCACACCCCGCGCAAACTGTTTGCCATGCTGCGCGCCGGCATGGAAGACGAAGTCTTGCGCAGCAATACGCCCTGGATGTGCGTTTCATGCTATCACTGTGTGGTGCGCTGTCCGCAGCAAATCCACATCCCCGATGTCATGTACACGCTCAAATCCAAGGCCATCGCCGCCAAGCTTTGCCAAGACTCAACTGCGCCCGATTTTTCCAAGACCTTTATTGGAATGGTGGAAACGTTTGGACGCAGTTTTGAAGTCGGCCTGGCAGGCTGGCATTACGTTACCCATTACCCGCTGCGCCTGCCCGCCATGGCCGTCATGGGCTTTGGGTTGTTCACCAAGAGCCGCATGTCCATCATCCCGAAACGCATCAAGGGGATGGATCAGCTCAAGGCCATTCTCGATAAGGCCAAGACCCTGGAGATGTCCTAATGAACGATTACATCTATTACCCCGGCTGTTCCATGGAAGGCAGCGGCATCGCCTACCACGAGTCGCTTATGGTGGTCAAAAAAGTGCTGTGCATGGGACTCCACGAGATCGACGACTGGAACTGTTGCGGCGCGACCGAATACCTGGGCACCAGCACCATCCCGGCCTATTCACTGATTGCCCGCAACCTGGCGCTGGCCGCCCAACAGACCGAAGGTAACAAAACCGTCATGGCTCCCTGCTCCGCGTGTTACCTCAACCTGGTAAAAGCCGACCATAACATGGCCGAAAGCAAGGTTTTGGGTGGAAAAGTGAACGAGGCCCTGGCTGCTGGCGGACTCCATTATGATCCGGGTTCACTCACCATCCGGCATTTACTCGACGTGTTCATCAACGACGTGGGCCTGGATACCATTAAAAGTAAAGTTACCCGCCCGTTGACCGGGATGCGCGTTGCGCCGTACCTGGGCTGCATGGTTCCCCGCCCCGATTACGGGCGCCAATTTTCCGATTACGAGCAGCCCACCGAACTGGACGATTTACTCCGCGCGCTGGGTGCAGACGTGATCGACTATCCGCTCAAGACCGAATGCTGCGGCGGCCACATGGCCCAGATCGGCCCAGAAACAGCCTACGAGATGATCCGTCGCCTGGTATCCACAGCCGAAAATCGTCAGGCCGACATCATGGTCGCCGTCTGCCCGATGTGCCAGATGAACCTGGACGCCTACCAGCCTGAAACCAACAGTTTCTTCGGCACGAATTACCAGATGCCGATTGTATTCTTCACCCAGTTGATGGGTCTCGCCTTTGGCGCGGACGCCAAGGAAGTGGGCTTTGGCAGGGAACTGGTTAGCGCCCAAAAAGCGCTGGCTCGCATCGGCGTGGCAGCGCCCGCCCCGGCGGCGTCCGCTCCGCGCAGCAAGAAGCCCCAAGGATTGCCCATGCCCGCCAGCAAATTCCAGAAAAAAGCAGCCGCCGAAATGGCGATTAAGGAGGGGTCGAAATGAGTGACGAAAAGAAAACCCCCAAAGAAAAAATTGGCGTATACGTTTGCCATTGCGGCACGAATATCTCCGCGGTGGTGGATGTCGAAGGCGTCCGTGATTGGGTGCAGAAGAACATGGCCGGAGACGGCGTGGTCATCGCGCGCGATTACAAGTTCATGTGCTCCAGCCTGGGGCAGGAACTGATCGAAAAAGACATCAAAGAACTCGGTCTGACGCGCGTGGTGGTGGCCGCTTGTTCGCCGCACCTGCACGAGAAGACCTTCCGCACCGCGGCAGAGAACGCCGGGCTGAACCCGTACCTGACCGAACTGGTCTCCATCCGCGAACAGATTTCGTGGGTGCATACCGACAAGACCGTCGCCACCGCAAAGGCCAAGTCATTGGTGGCCGGAACCGTCAAGCGCGTCGTCAACAACGAAGCGCTCGAAAAAATGAAAGTGCCGATCAACGCCAACACGCTGGTGGTTGGCGGCGGCATCGCCGGCATCCAGGCGGCGCTCGAAATCGCCAACGGCGGCTTCCACGTCTACCTGGTGGAACGCGAACCCTCCCTGGGCGGACACATGGCCCAGTTCGACAAGACCTTCCCCACGCTGGACTGCTCGGCCTGTATCCTGACCCCGCGCATGGTCGAAGCCGGTACCCATCCCAACATCACCGTGCTGACCTGGAGCGAAGTGACGAACGTTTCGGGTTACATCGGCAACTTCAGCGTCACCATCAAGAAAAAGTCGCGCTGCGTCAACGAAGAACTTTGCACCGGCTGCGGCATCTGCATCGAAAAATGTCCCAAGAAAGTCATCGACGACACGTTCGAAGCCGGTCTCGGTTACCGCAAGGTCATTTACACGCCCTTTGCCCAGGCCGTGCCCAACTTCCCGGTGCTCGACCAGCCGAACTGCACGTACTTCGAAAAAGGCACCTGCAAGGCCTGCGAGAAATTCTGCCCCACCAACGCGATTGACTTCACCCAGCAGGACCAAATCCTGAACGTGGAAGTCGGCAACATCATCCTGGCCACCGGTTACGACTTGTTCGACGCCAGCAAGATGACCAACTACGGTTATGGGCGTCTTGCCAACGTCTACTCCAGCCTCGAATTCGAGCGCATGAGCAACTCTTCCGGGCCGACCAACGGCCACATCGTCCTGCGCGACGGCAAAACGAAGCCCGAAACGGTCGGCATCATCCACTGCGTCGGCTCGCGCGACAAGAATTTCAACAACCACTGCTCGGCCATCTGCTGTATGCAGAGCCTGAAGTTCGCCCACCTCGTCAAGGAACACACCGGCGCGACCGTCTACGAGTTCTACATCGACATGCGCACCCCGGCCAAATCGTACGACGAGTTCTACCAGCGCATCATCGACGAAGGCACGGTCTTCGTGCGCGGCAAAGTGGCTGAAATCAGCGACATCGCCCGCGTCCCGGATGAAGAAGGCAAATTGATCATCCAGGTGGAAGATACCCTGGTCGGCAAACAGCGCCGCATCCCGGTGGACATGGTCATCCTGTCCAACGGCCTGGAACCGCGCGCCGACGCCAAGCAGGTCGGCAAAATGTTCGGCATCTCCTGCTCGTCGGACGGCTGGTACATCGAACGCCATCCCAAACTGGACCCGGTCACGACCATGACGGAAGGCATCCTGATCGCCGGCTGCGCCTCCGGCCCCAAAGACATCCCTGCCAGCGTTTCGCAGGGAGCCGCCGCCGCCGCCCGCGTGATGGACAAAATCCTGCAAAAGGAAGTCGAACTCGAACCGGTGCGCGCCACCATCGACGAAGACAAATGCTCCGGCTGCCGCATCTGCAATACCATGTGCCCGTTCAGCGCCATCTTGTACATCGAAGACAAAGGCGTCACCCGCGTCAACCCGGCCCTGTGCCAGGGTTGCGGAACCTGTATCGCAGCCTGCCCGGCAGGCGCCATCAGCGGCACAGGCTTCTCGGATGAGCAGATCTTGGCTCAAATCGACGGAATTTTAATGGCTGTCTAAATCATGTATTTAGCCCCTGAGCGGAGCGTTCGCCAGCGCAGTCGAAGGGCTGTCAGGTGAACCCGCCCTTCGACTGCGCCGCGCTGAGAACCGCGCGGCTCCGCTCAGGGACTACATGAACGGAGATAAAAAACTATGACTGAAAAATTTGAACCCGTGATCGTGGGCTTCACCTGCAACTGGTGTTCGTACCGCGCCGCAGACGCCGCCGGTACAGCCCGCATGAAATATGCGCCCAACGTGCGCCTGATCCGCTTAATGTGCAGCGGTCGCCTCGACCCGAGCTTTGTCATCAAAGCCTTCGCTACCGGCGCGGATGGCGTCATGATCAGCGGCTGCCACCCCGGCGACTGCCATTACATCTCGCAGAACTATAAAGCCCTGCGCCGCTACCTGCTCCTGCGCCGCACGTTGGCCGGTTTCGGGATCGAACCCGGACGCGTCAAACTCGTCTGGGCCAGCGCCGCAGAAGGCTTGAAACTGACCGAAGAAATCAACGCGTTCGTTGAAGAAGTGCGCGCGCTTGGACCGCTGAACTGGCCCAAGTGGGACAACGCCGCCGAAACCTTCGAAGCAGAACTTGCGCCATTAGTTGCAGAGGATGTGCCAGCATGACCACCAAACCCAAGTTCGCCATGTACTGGGCCGCTTCGTGCGGCGGCTGCGAAATTGCCGTCCTGAACACCAACGAAAAAATCCTGGACGTAGACGCCAACTTTGAGGTTGTCTTCTGGCCGGTGGCCATGGACGCCAAATACGAAGACGTTCGGGCCATGGAAGACGGGTCGATCCTGCTAACCCTGTTCAACGGCGGCATCCGCAACAATGAAAACGAAGAAATGGCCCACCTGCTGCGGCGCAAATCCAAGATTCTTGTCTCTTTCGGTTCGTGCGCCACAGAAGGATGTATTCCGGGACTTGCCAACCTGTCCTCGTTAAGCGAGATGATCGATACCGCTTACAGCACCGTTTCGACGGATAACCCAAACAACCTCCGCCCGCAGACTTCCTTCGAAGTCCCCGAAGGGACTCTCACCATCCCAACCCTCAACCCGGTGCTCAAGACCCTGGCCCAGGTGGTGGACGTGGATTACTACATGCCCGGCTGTCCGCCCGAATCGACCCAGATCGCGGCAGTCATCGACCTGGTCATCCAGGTCGTGCAGGGCAAAGCCCAGCTTCCGCCCAAAGGATCGGTCATCGGCGCCGGCAATTCCACCGTTTGCGACGAATGTCCGCGCGCCCGCAATGTCAAGGTCATCTCGGCCTTCCGTCGCATTCAGGACGCGACCCCGCTTGATCCGAACCTGTGCATCCTGGAGCAGGGCGTGCCGTGCAACGGCCCCGCCACCCGCAGCGGATGCAACTCCCGCTGTCCGCGCGTTGGCGCGCAGTGCATTGGCTGTTACGGCCCCGCCGAAGGTGTGCTGGATTACGGCGCGCGTCTCGTCACCGCCTTTGCTTCCGTGGTGGATTCCGACGAACCCAAAGAAATCGAACGCATCCTGGAAGGCATCCCCGACCCGACAGGCCAGTTCTATCGCTTCAACCTGGCCGATTCCATGTTGCGCGCCGGTAAATCCGCCTGGCAAAAGAAGGGGTAGAGGAGAACACCATGACAACAAACACAAAACGAATCACCATCGACCCGATCACCCGCCTGGAAGGGCACGGCAAGATCGAGATATTCCTGAATGAGGATGGCAACGTCGCCAATACCTACTTCCAGATCCCCGAACTGCGCGGCTTCGAACGCTTTTGCGTGGGCCGCCCGGTGGAAGAAATGGCGTTACTGACCAGCCGCATCTGCGGCGTATGCCCCGAAGCGCACCACATGGCCGCCGCCAAAGCCGCCGACGCCGTCTACCACGTCGACCCGCCGCGAACGGCCAAGCTGCTGCGCGAACTGCTCTACATGGCCTTCTATTGCACCGACCACACCACGCACTTCTATGCCCTGGGCGGCCCGGACTTCATCGTCGGCCCGGATGCGCCGGTTGCCGATCGCAATATCCTGGGCGTGATCCACAAGGTCGGGCCGGAAGTCGGCGGCAAAGTCATCCAGATGCGCAAGTACGGTCACAACGTCATCGAGATGATCGGCGGGCGCAAAGTCCACCCGGCCACCTCCATCCCCGGCGGGATCACC
This sequence comes from Anaerolineales bacterium, assembly GCA_049792555.1. Taxonomy (GTDB): domain Bacteria; phylum Chloroflexota; class Anaerolineae; order Anaerolineales; family Villigracilaceae; genus UBA5195. Next base: position 955 of record JBARBA010000222.1, on the reverse strand, counting down.
AAAATCCTGGCGGAGGACGAGCGCAAACAGATCGAAGAAATGGGCCGCTGGGCCATCGATTTTGCGCTGTTCAGCCTGCAAGCCTTTAAAGATATTGTCCTCGCCAATAAAGCCTATCTGGATTTGATCGTGGGGGATGTCTATACCGATAAAACCTATTACATGGGCCTGGTGGACGGAAACAACAAAGTCAATTTCTATGACGGCAAAGTGCGCGTGGTCGACCCGGACGGCAAAGAGTTTGCCAAATACGAGCCGAAAGATTATCTCCAGCACATCGCCGAACACGTCGAACCCTGGACGTACCTGAAGTTCCCCTATCTCAAGAAGGTCGGCTGGAAGGGGTTCGTGGACGGGAAGGACTCCGGCGTTTATATGACCACGCCGCTCTCGCGCCTGAACGTCTCCGACGGCATGGCCACGCCCAAGGCGCAGGCGGCTTACGAAGAGTTCTATGCGACCCTGGGCGGGAAACCCGTCCACCAGCGCCTGGCGATCCATTGGGCGCGCTTGATCGAGTTGCTGTATGCCGCCGAGCATTGGGTGGAACTGGCGACCGACCCGGAAATTACTTCCCCCAACACTCACACCGTCCCGACGGAAAAGCCGACCGAAGGCGTTGGCATCGTCGAAGCGCCGCGCGGCACGCTGACGCATCACTACACCACCGACGAGAAGGGCCTGTTGACCAAAGTCAACCTGATCGTGGGCACCACCAACAACTATGCCCCGATCCAGATGTCCACCCAAAAAGCGGCCAGCAGCCTGATCAACGGCGGCAAGGTCAGCGAAGGGTTGCTCAACATGGTCGAGATGGCTTTCCGCGCCTACGACCCGTGCTTCGGCTGCGCCACGCATTCCATCCCCGGCGAAATGCCGCTGGAAATCACGATCCACGACGCCGACGGCGAAGTGGTGGATGTTCTCAAACAGTTTGTGGATTGATATGTAGGGG
>JBARBA010000221.1:0-8131 GCA_049792555.1 Anaerolineales bacterium | reverse complement strand
GGCGCGGCCCGATTGGCCCGGCTGCGCGGCGACATCCAGCCCGTTAATTCTCAGGTTGGCTTCGGTCACGGGCCGGTCGATCTGCGCGGCCAGGCCCTGCAAATAGCGATGGGCCACGCGCTGGTCCAGGATGCTGACCGGCGGCAGGTCTTTGCCGCTCTGGACGGCATAGAGCTGGTCGGTGATGTTTTGGAACAGGTTGAAACTGCGTCCATAGCTGGCGGCGGCGTCGGCGCTGGCGGCGGCGTCGAGCACCAGTCCCAGTTGGCCGGGAGTCTCGATCCAGATGTTTTTCCCGTCGCGGAAGACGATGCGCCCGCTGTAGGGATAGGTCAGGGTCGTGGTCAGCTTGATGGCCGCATCCGCAGCGCTCAAGCCTGAAACATCCACGCCTGCCACCGAAACGCCGGGAAGGATGTGGCCCCAGAAAACGACGTTGTAACCAATCGAGATGGTGAACAACATTCCCATGAAAAGCGACAGCCCGCCAAACAACGCAATCGCCATCTGAATCCAGATAGCGCCGAGTTCAGCGCGGTTCTTGCGGGGGCGGACGAAACGATGGGTGGTGGACATTTTGATTTACGATTTTTGATTTAGGATTTTGGATTGGCGATTTTGGGGATGAACATCGGCACACGGGCCTTGTATTCGGCATAGGCTGCGCCGAAGTCTTTGAGCAGCTTGCGTTCTTCGAACCAGGCGCCAAGGAAGGTGTACACCGTCAGCACGGCAAAGAGCGCCAGTCGGTTGACGGTCATGCCGGGGATGAGCCAGACCAAAACCAGGCTGCCGGTATACAACGGGTGGCGGACGATGGCATACAAGCCGCCTGTCACCAGCGTCGCCGGTTTGCTTCCGCCGACTGCGGTTAATTGCCTCAGGCCGAGCAGGTCAAACGGCCCGGTTTGCACGACGGCGGCGATCAGCATGACGGCGGCCAGGCCTTGAAGGATGATCGTCAGGTAGACCCAGGGTGTGGAGATGCTGTACAGGGGCCGGTCGGGAAAGGTGATGAGCATGAGCGCGACCGGGAAAAAGCTGGACAGCGCAAAGAGATTGTATGAGAAACGGTATAACCGGTCAAACGCGGGCGCACCTGCCGCGCGGCGCAGCGCGCCTTTAACGGTATGCGACGCCAGCAGTGAGTGCGCCGCGCCCCACAAGATGGAGGCGCATACCAAATAGATTGTGCCCATCATCATAGCACACCACTTTTAGAATACGATGAGAAGAGCGCGTAAAGGTGACAGTCACTTGCGAAGTGACTGTCACCTTTATGCGCCCGACCCCGGTAACTCGTAGATTTCGCCGGCGGCGCGCACCAGGTAGAACGGCTGCCAGGCTACGCCAAAGTATTCGACGAACACGTCGCTTTTCTTGGCAAGGATCGGGATTTCAGTGACCTGGTTGACAAGCGCCGCCCATTTCTCGTTGGTGTCCTGGACAACCTGCGCGCGCTTTTGTTCAAGCTCCTGCAATTGCTTCTGGTATTGCTGGATGACCTGGACGGCCTCGTCCAACGCGCCTTTGGCTTGATCGGTGAGGCGGTGTTTGGTCAACTGGGTGGTCAGGTTTTTCTTGCGGCCAAAGCCGAGCATGCTGGCACCCAATTCCACCAGGTTGCCGCCTTCTTCCAGTTTGCGGCTGTTGTATGCGGATTCATCCTGGGCCTTTTCGCGCTCTTCGCGCGCCAGCTTGTCTTGCAGCGCGGCGACCTGGTGATCGAGCTGGGCCGTCAGTTTGGCAATTTCGGCGTCACGCGCATCGCGGGCGGCGTCGGAGCAGGCCGTGCGGAAGTCGGCGGGCGAAACGTCCGGCCCGGCGTAGACTTTGAGGGCTTCGTTGGCGCGGGCGCTGACTTTGGTGGTGCGAAAGACCCAGTCGGCGAAGTCTTTTTGCAGGGAGGCGAGCAGTTTGCCGTCGCCCAGGGGCGCGTCCAGCGCCATGTAACGGGCCTGCGGCGAGGGCTGGCTGTCCATCTTGGCGAGGTCGGGGCCGTTGTAGGGGAAGTCGTCCCAGCGCACCTGGCCGCGCTTGTCGAGCGTGTCGACGAGGGCGTCGCGCGTGATTTCGCTGTCGACGGCGTAGCGCCGGTCGAGGAAGCGCACTTTGGCCGCGCCGAGCAGGTTGGGACGATAAAGCACGCCCGCCACGGCGGCGTCGCCGGGCATGGGTTCTCCGGCCACTTTGAAGGCTTCGGTGATGCTCAGGTTGAGGGGCAGGTAATACTCCGCGATGCCGGAAGGAATTACCGGCTTGGTTTCGCTGCCAGAAAGGCTGGCGGAAGCAGGGGCGGGGGATGCAGGCTGAGGGCGGGATTCGGCCTGGGTGACGGGAATCGGCTGAAAGGTGGAGAGATCGGGACCAGCCTGGGGCGTTGTGGCCGCTCCGGGGGCGGGGACCACGCTGGAAGCGGTGGGAACGTTGTCCCTCGTTTGGGCGGCTCCGGCAAGTTGGTTGAGCGCAGGAAGCTGGGTGCGGGTGAGGGGGCCGGCCAGGAAGTTCATCGTCCAGCGCGTTTGGAAGAGCACGGGGCCGCTGGCGTGGACGTTGTGCAGCAGGAAGGAGCGTTTGCCGAGCGCGCCGATGATGTCGCTATAGGCGTTGCGGTCGAGGTCGGCGGAGGCGGATTGCAGGCCGTCGAGCAGGCGGTTTTTGTCGCGCTCGGTCTGCAGCTTGCCGACGAACCACGAACCGGCATTAGAGAGCGCTTTGTAGTCCACGTCCATGGGGTTCTGGGTGGCAAGCACCAGGCCGACGCCAAAGGCGCGCGCTTGTTTGAGCATGCGCAGCAGCGGGGTCTTGCTGGGCGGCATGGCGGTGGGCGGCAGGTAGCCGTAGAGTTCGTCGAAGTACAGCAGGGCGCGCAGGGAGGTGGAGCCGGATTGGGTGCGCATCCAGGCTTCGAAGGCGGCCAACAGCAGGGTGACGAAGAACATGCGCTCGCCGTCGCTGAGGTGTGCGATGTAGAAGACGGTGTGGCGCGGGCGGCCGTCGGCGGTGTAGAGCAGGCTGGGGATGTCCATGGGCGCGCCTTCGCGCCAGGCTTCGAAGGCGGGCGCGGCCAGGATGTTGTTGACGGTGATGGCCAGGTCGTTGCGGTCTTTGGCCGGGAAGAAGTTATCGACCGGGAACGCGCCGAGCTTTTCGAAGGGCGGGGTCTGGATTTGCAGGATGAGTTCGGTCAGGTCGAGCGGTTTGGCCTTGCTCCAGGCGTATTCGAAGATGTTCGAGAGCAGGATGTGTTCGCGCGAGCGCAGCGGGTCGATGTCGTTATAGCCCACCAGGCCGAGCAGGGCGGTGACGGCGCTGGAGATTTTCTCGCGCAGGATTTCGCGGTTGCCTTCCCAGGGGATTTGCGGGGCTTCGAGCGAGGAGAGCACGCTGATCTGCAAGCCGGCGTCGGAGCCGGGGGTGTAGACGGCGAACTGGGCGGCTTTGGCGAGGGCGGCGATGCGTTCGGGGGGGACGTTCCAATCGGCCAGGCCCTGCCGCCATTGGGCGGCGGTCTCGGCGGCGGCCTGTTCCGGCGACTCGCCCTGGCGGCGCAGGGTGTCGGCGTCCAGCCAGGGTTGGAAGTCGGCGGGGGCCAGGGCGGGGAAGTGCAGCAGCAGGTTGGTCAGGTCGCCTTTGGGGTCGATCAGGATGGCTGGGATGCCTTGCAGGGCGGCTTCTTCCATCATGCCGATGCACAGCCCGGTTTTGCCGGAGCCGGTCATGCCGGTCACCACGGCGTGCGTGGTCAGGTCGGCGGGGTCGTACGAAAGCGGCTGGGGCAGCGTTTTGGCGCTTTTCAAGTCGAACAGACGGCCAAGGTAGAAGGGTTCGGACATGGAGGCTCCTGGGGGAATTGAGGGGAGTGGTTCTATATTTATAAAGTGAGGCTCTCTCGTAATTATGGGGAGATCAAGAGCGTTAACCACAAAGACACGAAGGCACGAAGTTTTTGGGGACCGAAAAACATCATCTACCACTTTTCGATCAAAATCTTCATACGACGGCCAGCGGAATTTCCATTTCATCGGCGCGCCAGGCTGCATATGCCAGCGCTTCGTGAATATCGTCCTTTTCAAGATACGGGTAGGCTTTAAGAATCTGGGCTGCGCTATGCCCGGCGGCCACCAGCCCGACGATGGCGCCGACGGTGACGCGCAAGCCGCGCAAGGTGGGCTTGCCGCCCATCACATTGGGGTCGAAGGTAATGCGTTTTAAGGTCTGCATCGCGTTACTCCTGAAAGGGAAAGGGGGGGTGAGACCGCACTTAACTGTGGAGACCTTTTGAAGGCACAAAAAGAACGATTTGGACACGGATTACACGGAGTTACACGGATTCTGCTAGTTTTTTAAGGGGGTTTTTCCGTGTTCTCCCGTGTCCCGATTGCCCACCACGCTTAAGTGTGGTGACACCAAAGGGGGACTGGTTCTATTTTACCGCATTCAAGGGTTGGGAATGAGAAAGGGTAATTTTGTTGTACAATCAGGAAAAGAATATCGCAAAGGAAACGACCACGGTACTCAAAATGATCGAAGCCACTTATGACGGGCAGGTTATTCGCCCGGATGCGCCATTGAATCTGGAACCCAATACGCGCGTGCGTATTACCGTAACGACGGTCAAGCCTGCGCGGGGCAAGGCAAAGTCTTTCCTGGCTACGGCACGTTCGCTCAAGTTGGAGGGGCCAACCGATATGGCGGAAAACCTGGACGAGTATCTCTATGGTGACAGGTAATTCCTATGAAAAAGACAAAAATCCGTATCCCGCGCAAGAAAATTACTGAGTTCTGCCATCGTTGGATGGTGACGGAGTTTTCGCTGTTCGGCTCCGTCCTGCGCGACGATTTTCGTCCTGATAGCGATGTGGATGTGCTGGTGACATTTGCGCCCGATGCCGGGATCAGCCTGTTTGACCTGGCGCAAATGAAAATCGACCTGGAAAAAATCTTTCACCGCCCGGTGGATGTGATCGAAAAAGACGCTTTGGAAAACCCTTTCCGCAAGCGGGAAATCTTGCGGACGGCGCAGGTGGTTTATGCCGCGTAACGACAGAGACGTGTTTGCATACGCCTGAAATCGAAATTCCCGATGTGGAAAGCTGCATCAGTAGAGGTGAATTTATGGTTGAAATGACAATGCACGTCCCCGATAAGCTCGCTCCCAGGCTGCGGCGCATGAACAAATGGCTGGCTACCGTGTTGGAACTTTCGCTGGCCGGTTTCAAAACGCCTGCCGTGCAGACGGTTTCTGAATTGGTCGAATTCTTATCACAGGGGCCTTCCACCAAACAAGTGGCCGACTACAGGGTCTCCGAGCGTTCGCAACAACGTTTGCAGCGTTTGCTGGCGCTGAACCAATCTGGCTTGCTGACCCCTGAAGAGCAGGCCGAATTGGATGAGCTTGAGACCTTCGAGCATTTTGTGACTTTGCTCAAGGCGCAGGCGCGCGAAGAATTGGCATGAGTCAAGACATTTCTGCCGCCTTGCGAAAGCTTGTGGTTGAACGCGCCGGAAATCGCTGCGAGTATTGCCTCATGCCGCAGTCTGCCAGCGCATTCGGACATGAGCCTGACCACATTACCCCGGTTCAACATGGCGGCAGCACCGAAATAAAACCTGGCGCTATCCTGCTTGCGCTGCAACCGCTACAAGGGGCCAAATGTCGGTTCTTTCGATCCTGAAACCGGGGCGCTGGTTGCGTTTTTCAACCCGCGTTCGCAGCAATGGCAACAGCATTTCCAACTGGAAGGCGCAATCATTCGGCCATTGACGCCGGAAGGGCGTGTTACGGTCAAAATCCTGCGCTTGAATGATGAGAGTCGTTTGGAAGAGCGGGAACGATTAATTCGATTAGGGTTGTACCCGTAGGCAGCCATGTTCAAATGTCACATTTGCGGTTCAACGGAATCGCGCGAAGAGTTGGTAAGCGAAATCTTTCAAATTGACGGGAAACCCATTCTCGTGGAAAATATCCCCGCGCAAGTATGCGGACACTGCGCCGAGCAGATTTTTAGCCGCGAGACGACCGAGAAGGTGAGATTGCTCGTCCACGGAAAAGCAAAGCCAATCAAATCTGTGCAAATGGATGTGTTTGCATACGCCTGAAATCGAAATTCCCGATGCAGCTTTCCGCATCGGGAATTTCGATTATTAGTACGATCTTCTTGTCCCTAATTGCTCAAGTTTTGATAACCACATATCAAAATGTGGGCATTTTTGGCGTATTGTTTGTAGACCGATTAATTCAGCCATGATAGGCCCGACAAGCCGCTTATCATAATCAAGAAAAGCACCGATAATACGTTTGCTTGGGGCAGTAGTTGGCCCATCATTAACCAACTCTGGCAAATTGTCTGCTTTTGAAAGAGCTTCTTTGAGTTCTGCAATTTTTTGCTCGTGTTGCTCATAAAAGAAACGAAATTGTTCCAGGTCAGAAAACAGATAGGCTTCATATTCATGCAGTTGAATATATGGAATAAAACGCGAGTCCCCAATATCGTTGGCAAAGGCCTGCTCAAGCGCCTCAACACGTTTGTATGGCGAATGCCGCAATTTTTCAGCTTCATTCCAACCAGGGAAGTCGTGTGGCAGATGATATAAATCAATCATTGTAGTGAAAAAGACATCTCTTGCTTTTTCTTGTTTCATGAAGCACATAATATCATTTTTGAGAGGGATGTATTTCAGAACACCACCTCGATGATCTTTTCCCTTGGCGTGGGCAGTGAGTACCGGAGGTTGCAGGTATACCTCCCCGATTTTTGCAAGATGCAACTTGAGCAATTCTGTAGCAAAAGTCTGTTCTGTTTGCCCTTCGGCGAATAAGTGAAGACGCGCCATTAGTGCGGCCCTCCCCCGATAACATTTTTTTCCCAAACTTCACCAAGGCTATACTCTTCAAGCCATGCATCCCAATCTGTTGCATCAAGCCGTGTAAATTGAGTCTCCATATCAACCCGGTTTGCTACAATCACATCTTCAAGGTCAAAGTTGTTCAGGAAAGCGCTTGATTGTGTCGTAATCAAAACCTGAGTATCCAGCGATGCTTTGCGAAATAAGGCTGCAATAATATTGAGCGCGTAGGGGTGAAGACCAAGTTCGGGTTCGTCAACAACAATAAGGTCTGGCAGTTCTGGTTGCATCAGCAAGGTAATGAGACAGATTGCCCGCAACGTGCCATCTGAAAGCTGGTGTGGACCGAAAACTTGATCTGACCCTTTATGTCGCCACTCCAGTTTGACATCTTGTTTCTGAGGGCCGGTTGGCTTAATCTCAAAATCATCAAAAAATGGCGCAATCAATCTAATTGTTGAAACAATCTGCCGATAGGTTAAACCATTGTTTTCATTTTGCAGCCGGTAAAGCAATGCGGCCAAATTACCGGCATCGGACATCAGGAAGCGGTTATCACCGATATAGCTGTGCAATCGTACCCGCGCTGTGGGGGATGTGTCATGAAAATGATAAACCCGACAATGAGTGAGCAAATGGCGGAATACCTGTGCTACTCTTGCGACTTTGTCTCCTGCGTCTGCTGCTTCTCTAATTTTTGTTTCTTTGTGTCCTGCACCTAATGAGATGATTTTCGGCATCGGAAACCCTTGTTGTTGGTATTCCAATTTTTCATCTGCAAAAAGAAGCGTATCACCCGCATGAAATAGTCGCATTGAATAAATGTCGATGGCATTATCCACTTCAAATTCCAATTGGGCATCCATTTGCGGTGTAATCTTAGGGCCAAAATGTAAAATAGATTGAGCATAACCCGATGCGCCAATATACTCTTGAAGCCGCCCTCCCATCTGCCCACCCATCATCTCATTTAGCATTTTGAAGAATGAGACAAGATTACTCTTGCCCGCTCCATTTGCCCCAATCAAAACATTCAAGTCACGCAATTCAATATCCATCGTCTTGATGGACTTAAACCCGTTAAGAATTACTCGTCGAAGTTTGGTCATATTCTAGCCTTCTCAATGTGCAAGCGTTTTATCGTTCCATCCAGCGTTATTTATTATACGCCAAAGCGCAGTCTCCCAAAATGGATAGCTTGCTTGGTAGTTGATGAATTCAAGATAATCTTACCGGATATACACAAGCCTACAGGCAGGCTCAGTAGCTCGTAGTAGCAAGG
>JBARBA010000220.1:0-5407 GCA_049792555.1 Anaerolineales bacterium | reverse complement strand
CGCCTTTTGGCCCCGCCCCGGACGTAAACGTCCGGGCTATTGTTACGAAGCCGCTTTGGCGGCTGTTTCTCTATGGAGAAAATGAAAACCTGCCTTTGAATTGGAATGCCTTATCTAAACAGTATTGCATCTAAAGGGACAAGCAAACACGAAGTTTTAGGGTCTTTTCTCACCTATCCCGGCGTCCCTTCGGGAGGGCAGGTGTCGCGGGCTTGGCGGTTCGATTACCATGATTTTGGAACGAATGCCCTGACGGTCAGAAAAGGATGTAACGCCGCTTTTTTGCGGTTGGCCGTTGGCGAAATTGTTGTATATAATACCCCCGGTTGAAAATTGCGCTTTTCTGCATTAAGAAAAAAGGTATCATCTCAATATTCTGGGGAAATTGCTGTTACAAAGTGGTTTCGACACCTGCACTCCCGAAGGGACACCGGGACAGGTGTGCGTTCGGTGCAGTGTACGGCGGCGGAATAGCACCGCCGCCTACCCTTCGACAAGCTCAGGGTACCACTCAACTACCAAATATTGATGAGCTACGAAAAAGCACAATTTTCAACCGCGAGAGGTATGGTTGGGTTGTCCAATCTAATTCTGAGCAGGAGGAAGTATGTCGAGCAATAATTTTGCGATGATGGTGCGTGTGCGGGGGGATGTTTCTGTTAAGCAGGTAAAGGCCGCGTTGAGCAAGGTTCGGGTGAGGCACCCGGCCTTGATCCCGGCGGCGGGCGCAGATCAGGATGCGTTTTTCCCGCTGGCTGTGCGCGCCGGTTGCGGCGAGAACGATTGGATCGAAGCAGCCCGGGCGGAATTGCGTGAGCTTTTCCCGGAGCCGCCGGGGCCGTTTGCGCGTTTTACGTTGCTCCAGCGCGCCGGAGGGTTTGACCTGGTGGCGGCTTTCCACCATCACTTTAGTGACGGCATGTCCGGCATGTTTGTGCTGCGGGATATTTTGCAGGCATTGGGCGACCCGGAGGCTGTACTTGTCCCCATCCCTGTCCCGCCGCCGACCGGCGCAGCGATCCCCGAGGCTGTGTTGAGCAACCCCGGCCTGCGGCGAAAAGTGGTTTTGACGATGGCAGCGCTGCGGGCGCGGGTGCTGCTCGAAAAGCTGCGCAGGCGGTTTTCGCCGCCGAAACAGACTCCGGCGCCGGAAACGTCGGCGGGGAACCTGTCCGCGCAGCAGCAATTTGTGATCCTGCCGGCCAGGCTGACGGCGGAGCAAACGGCAGCGCTGGTGGCGCGTTGCAAAAAGGAGGGGGTTTCGGTCCATGCGGCGGTGTGCGTGGCCTGGCTGCGGGCCTTTACCGCTGGAGCGCAGGGAGTCAAACGCTTTGAGACCGTCTCCAGCCCGGTCAATTTGCGCCAGCGCCTGTCGCCCCCGGTGGACGATACGTCCGGCATGTTCATGGCAATCGTCGAGACGCACGTGGACTGCGCGCCCGAACGAGATTTCTGGGATGCGGCCCGCGAGTTCAAGCAAAAGTTGACCCGAGACTCGCGCGATGAAGCCTTGTTCTTCATGCCGCTGATGTTCTCGAAAATCTTTACGCAGGTCCCGGCCGGCGACCGCGAGATTGTGGGGCGGATGTTGTTCGGCGGCCCGGTGGCGTACGATTTTTCGATCACCAATCTGGGGCGCGTCGCCCTCCCGGAGCGCAGCGGCGACTTGCAGGTGGAGGCCTTTTACGGGCCGCTGGTCAATTCATCGCCTTATGAGCGCACGGTGGGCGTCAGCACGCTGGGAGGACAAATGAGTATTGTGCTGCTCTTTCGCAGGTCGATGATGGAGACTGACAAGGGGCGGGAGTTGATGGAGAGGGCGATCAACTGTATAAAAGTTGTATGTCAACCGAAATCAGATTGACATTTGAAACAATTACGAGGTGAGTAATGGAAGAGAAACATCTGGGTTCCAACTTCGATGATTTTTTGGCCGAAGAAGGCTTGCTTGAACAGGCCGAAACAGTAGCGATCAAACGCGTGCTTGCTTTTCAAGTCGAACAACTGATGAAGGAACAAAATCTGTCCAAGACTGAAATGTCGCGTCGCATGAAAACCAGCCGCGCCGCGCTCGAACGCCTGCTGGACCCCGCCAACCAGTCGGTGACGCTTCAAACGCTTGACCGCGCCGCCAGGGCTTTGGGGAAACATCTGCAAATTTCTCTCGCCTGACCTACGCCGAAAGACCTCCGAGTTCTTTACCCCCTACGGGGCGCGAGAACTCGGAGGTCTTTGTGAATGGCGTGGGCGCTTGTTGTATAATCTGGCTTGAGGATTTTATCGGGAACAATCAGGGAACGGAGTGAGCCATGGCAAAAATTTACGTTTCATCGACGTTTGTTGATCTCCAGGAGTATCGTGAGCAAGTCCGTATTGCCCTGCGCAGCGTGGGGCATGAGGACGTGGCGATGGAGTATTACACTGCCGGTGAAGAACGCCCGGTGGATAAATGCTTGAAGGATGTTGCCGCCTGCGACATTTACGTCGGCATTTTTGCGTGGCGCTATGGTTATATTCCAAAGGGTCAGAAAAAATCGGTGACGGAACTGGAGTATCGAACTGCCGTCGAATTGGGGAAGCCATGCCTGATCTTCATCTTGAAGGAAGATGCACCCTGGCCTGGGAACCGTTTTGAAGTCAAACAGCTCAATCGAATCAACAAACTCCGCAAAGAACTGGCCGGTGAACACCTGGCCGGCATGTTTTCTGACAAGAACGACCTTGCCAAGCAAGTGACCGCGTCCATTTACAACTGGGCCTTGAAACATGGACATATCCCTACAAGCGCCGCGACCATTTTTTCATTCGACTTAAATGCCTATTACACCGCGCTGCGCAAACGCTACAACGTGCTGGCGCTGGAAGGGCTGACCCCGCCGCAGAAGGAAGAATACCTGCAAATCCAACTGCGCTCGGTCTTCGTGGAGCAGAGCGCGAGAGAGAACCCGCCGCCGGTGGAACTGCCCAAGGAAGTTTGGGAAAAGCTGTCGCGCGAGGAGGAAATCCACAGCGAGGATTTGCCCTCCGGCATGACGCTCGACGACGCGCACAAGGCACGCGAGGCGTATTACGAGAAACCGGCGCGCCCGGTGCTGGAGGCGCTGACCGACGCGCGCCAGCGCTATACGATCATTCTGGGCGATCCCGGCTCGGGCAAATCAACGCTGGCGCGTTACGTCATGTTATCGCTAATTGAATCTGTTGGCGACGAAAAATTACGTCGCGCCTTCGATGGGTACCTGCCGCTCCTGATCGAGCTGCGCAACTACGCGGGCCTGTGCGCGGATGCCAAATGTAAAAGCTTCCTCGAATTCCTGGAATACCTCGGCCAGACCGAAGGCTGGGCGCTGACGCAGGCGGCGCTGCACAACCACTTAAAGAACGACGGCCGTGCGGTGGTACTTTTCGACGGGCTGGACGAAATCTTCGACCCCGGGCAGCGCGAACAGGTTGCCAGGCAAATCGCCGGTTTTTGCAACGATTACCCCACGGCGCGCGTCATCGTCACCAGCCGCATCCTGGGCTACCGGCGCAAGATCCTGACCGACGCAGGTTTCACCCATTTCACCTTGCAGGATTTGGATGAAAAGCAAGTCGAAACCTTCGTGACGCGCTGGTACGACCTGGCAATGAGCGAGCGTCCCGACGAAGCCAGGGAGCGCCGCGAACGCATTTTAAAATCCTTCAAAGACTCAGCCTCCATCCGCCAACTGGCGGGCAACCCGATGCTGCTGACCATCATGGCCATCATCGGCAAGCACCAGGAACTGCCGCGCGAACGCTGGAAGCTGTACGACCATGCCGCCAGCGTCCTGATCCAGCACTGGGACGTCAACAAACATCTCAAGGACGAAAGCATCCAGGCCGATTTCATCGGCGAGGACGACAAGAAAGAACTGCTGCGCCGCCTGGCCTTCCACATGCAGGGCGGCGACGGCGGCCTGGCGGGCAACTACATCCACCGCGACGCATTGCAGGCCGAATTCGAAAGTTACCTGAAAGAACGCTACAGCCAGCCCCCCGACCGCGCCAAGATCATTGCCGGGGCCATGATCCAACAGTTCCGCGAGCGCAACTTTATTCTTTCTCTGTATGGCGCAAACCTGTACGGTTTTGTGCATCGCGCCTTTCTCGAATTCTTTTGCGCCTCGGCCTTTGTGTGGAAGTTCGAGAAGACAAAAGAGTTGACCATGGATCAACTGAAGGCTGATGTGTATGGCAAGCATTGGGAAGACCAGAGTTGGCACGAGGTCTTACGCCTGATTTGTGGAATGATTGACGAGAAGTGGGTGGAAGAAATTATTGATGGTCTGATACAGCAGAGGCTCACGACAACTTCCCGTGTTGATTTTGAGTTTGGTTCCTGGAGTTGGGGGAACTGGCCAATATCATTGAATTTCAAGCTTGCTGCTGAATGCCTGGGTGAGGTTCGAAACTTGAGCGCGTTATCAAATGTAATAACAAATCTACTCAACAAAGGTCATCCTAATAGCACATATGCACTTAGTGTGCTGGGAAACCGTTTTCGCGAATTTTCAATCGGATATCGATTGCTTGTTAAGCTTACATCAAATAAATCGTCAAAATATCTACGCGGTTCCTGCCTAAATTACATATCCGAATATTATCGTGACGAACCTCAAACCTTGCCGCTCCTGCGTGAGCGCGCTGTCAAGGGCAATGATGAAGACATGCGCCAAGTCACCGTGGATGCGTTGGCAAAACACTATCGTGATGACCCGCAGACTTTGCCGCTGCTACGCGAGCGCGCCGACAACGACAAGCGTGAAGATGTGCGCAGTGCTGCCGTGTCTGCGCTGGCAGAGTACTATCGTGATGACCCACAGACCTTGCCGCTGCTACGCGAGCGCGCCGTCAACGACAAGCATGAAGATGTGCGCCGCGACACCGTGAATGTGCTGATAAAACATTACCGTGACGACTTGCAGACCTTGCCACTTCTGCGCGAGCGTGCCGTCAAGGACGAGCACGAAGATGTGCGCCGCGACACTGTGGATGCTCTCGTAAAGCATTATCGCGATGACCCGCAGACTTTGCCGCTGCTGCGCGAGCGCGCCATCAACGACAAGCATGAAGATGTGCGCCGCGCCGCCGTGTCTGCGCTGGCAAAACACTATCGCGATAATCCGCAGACATTGCTGCTCCTGCGCGAGTGCGCCGTCAACGACCAGTATCCACGTGTGCGCCGCGTCGCCGTGTCTGCGCTGGCAGAACACTATCGCGCTGCCCCGCAAACCTTGCTGCTGCTGCGCGAGCGCGCTGTGAAGGACGAATCGCCTAAACCAGACGATGAGAAAGCATCCTGGCAAAAGTATGTTCGTGAAGTTGCGATGGGTGCCATTGCAAAAAATTGGCCCACCGACCCTGATACGTTGCCGCTCTTGCG
>JBARBA010000219.1:0-5144 GCA_049792555.1 Anaerolineales bacterium | reverse complement strand
TTTCGGTACTTTCAAAAAGGGCGGGTCTTTCGCGGTGGGGAAGGCGTCTCGTCCGTGCGCAGCTTGTGAAGCAAGGAACGCTGTCCGCAGAGAAGACCCGCCCCTACGCATGAGAACCGGGCTGGTTTAAGGGTCAACTCATCCTGTATCCATCCCGTATCCATCCTATATCGCCCTATGTTTGGGCGCGGCGGCAAAAATGCCCAACTCATCAGACGTTGTTATTACCCTCTTTTTGCCTAATCTACCGAAACTGTCAGGTAGCCAGACCATTTTTTTGATGTACAATAATCTTATCGAATCTGGATTCACTTGGACTCAAATCAGGAGGTGCGTAAATGAGCAACAAAGTTATTGAAGACAATCAGAAAAAGTGTTTTATGATTGGTCCGATTGGGAGTGGTGGCACTGACCTTAGAGCAAATTCCGACAAACTGTTTGAGGTTTGTCGCTTCGTGTTTGCTTCAGAATATGCTGTCTTTCGCGCCGACCACATTCCTGAACAGGGAATGATCACGAACCAAATTATTGAAAATCTAATAAGTTCTGACATTGTTATTGCAGACCTTACCGGTCATAATCCAAATGTATTTTATGAATTAGCCATCAGGCATGCAGCAGACAAGCCGGTTGTTCACCTGATGGAAAAGAAAGATTTTGAGTTCAGGGGACTTCCTTTTGACTTGAAGCAACAACGAACAATCATCTTTGATGGTTATGACGATAAACAGAAAATATCTTTAGATCTGGAAACGCAAAAGAATTTATTAAACGGAAACGGAAAATTGAGTTTTCAGAATCCAATAACCAATGTGTATCATGCCTTGTTGCTAAGAGAAAGCCAGGAACCATCCGATAAAATCGTTCTTCAGATTTATGAAAAAATTGATGACCTGCGCAAAAGCGCAATCACTAATGACAATATTGGCGATTTTGTAAACAGCATTAAAAAGGCTGAAAAAAACATTGACGTGGAATATATCGCCGGGAAAGATGAAGCATTCAAGCTATTAACGGGAGTAATTCGTAACGCCAAAAACGACATAAGAATAACGAGGTACTTTCCGCAACCCATCCTTGAGGAAACACAATATATCTATGCTACACAGGATAGAATATTAGGGACAGATGGCCGGCCGCCATTGAGTAATTACTATAAAATCATGGCCACCAACCAGGAAGATAAATATCGGGATTTATTGCATCACATGACGCATTTTATAAAAAAACCGTTTAAACTCTATCTTACGGATTATGAGAATTCATTTGAGCTGGTCATCGTGGATGAAACTGACGCGTTTATCCACTTATATAACGATCCATCGAAAAAAGAAATCGCCATAACACTCCATATCAAAACGGGGCCGGTTGTCAAAGAATTGAAAATCCTGTTCGATCATTTGCGTAACGATGAAAAGACCATTAAGAAATCGTGGGATTTTGTATCAGAGTCAAGCCTTCCTCATTTACAAGATGAAATACAAAAATATTTTTTCGAGAAAAATGAACACATGAAAAAATTGGAGGTTGATAAAGATAAGAATAAATAGGGACAGTAACGCTAAAGGAGAAAATCATGCTCAGTAGATGAAAATTTCACGACAAAGGCGTATCGAGCGGAGTTGGGATGTGCCCTTTTGGGCTAAAATCGGCGGTTTCGACTGGTTCAGCCTGCGTGTTCGCCCAGAATTTTCTGATACTGCTGGAATTTGTGGTTTCTGAAATACGCTTTGCCAAAAGGCTCGCGCAAAGCCGCGAAGTCGCAAAAAAAGCTCGAAAACTTGGCGTTCTTGGCGACTTTGCGTGAGAAAATCGTCGCAACCACAAAAAACATCAGAATCAGGAATTTTCATCTACTGATGCTTAATGAACCTGCCAAATCACCGCTCTTGCTTTGGATCCCGCGCTTCGGGCATGGACATCGATGCGCGGCGCGACCATCCGTTCGCGGCTTACCCGCATTTGAAATTCGACGTCCCACTGTTCGAGAGCGGCGACGTGCGGGCGCGGGCCATGCTGCGCGTGGAAGAAGCGCGCCAGTCGGTGGGCCTGATCCAACAGGCGCTCGCCCAAATGCCCGTCGGGGACATCCTCGCGCCGTTGGGAAAACTGCCCGCATGGCAACCGGCCTTCGGCCTGGTCGAAGGCTGGCGCGGGGCCATCCTCCATTGGGTAATGGTCGATGAAGATGGGAAACTTTATCGCGTGAAAGTCAAAGACCCTTCGTTTGTCAATTGGCCCGCCCTGTCGTTTGCCCTGCTCAAGAACATCGTCCCCGATTTTCCCTTGATCAACAAGTCGTTCAACCAATCCTATTCAGGGAACGATTTGTAATTCCTAACCCGGACAAGCCGGAAGAGAAAAACCTTTAACCACGACCCCCTACGGGGGCAAGCGTCACAAAGACACCAAGTCTCAAAGAAAAAACCAAAGAATTCTTTGTGCCTTCGTGGCTTTGTGGTGATATTTTTTGCGTTGCCCTACGATAGCGCCCGGTTTCCCCCGGATTGTTTCGCCTTGTACATCGCCTCGTCCGCCAGGCGCACCAGGGCATCCAGGTCCGACATGTCGAGTTCGCCGGGTATCCAGGTGTACAGGCCGATGCTGACGTTCAGGATGACCTTGCTGCCGGTTTTCAGGTACATCGCTTCGCGGTTGAAGGCGCGCAACACGCGCCCGCCCAGTTCCGCGGCCTGGTCCTTGTTGGTCGCGGGCAGCAGGGCCACGAATTCGTCCCCGGCCCAACGCCCCACCAGGTCATACTCGCGCACGTTTTCCTGGAGCAGCCGCGCGCTCAGTTTCAGCGCCTCGTCGCCCGCCAGGTGGCCGTAGGTGTCGTTGATGTTCTTGAATTTGTCCAGGTCGAGGAAAAGCACACTAAGGGGCGATGCATCGCGGCGCGCGCGGGAAATTTCCTGCCGTCCGGTCTGGTAAATGGCCCGCCGGTTCATCAGACTGGTCAGGTCGTCGATCAGGGCCTGTTGTTTCAGGCGGTCCGAGGCCTCGCGCAGGTGTTCTTCCAGGCGCAGGATGCGCTCACCGACCGCCACGCGCGCCAGCAACTCCTTCGGGTGGAACGGTTTCTTGATGTAATCGTCCGCGCCGGCGTTCAGGCCGTCTTCGATATCGCCGGGGTCTTCACGCGATGTCAACAGCATCACATACACATACCCGGTAATATTGGCGTTGCGGATCCAGCGCACGAAAGCCAGCCCGTCCATGTCCGGCATGACCCAGTCTGTGATCACAAAGCGCACGGTATCCTGTTGGAGCGTTTCTTTGGCGGCTTGGGCGCTATCGAGCGCGATGACATCGTAGCTCCCGATGGAGAGAGCTTCCTTGATTATTTTACGCTGGAGAGCGTCATCATCCACAACCAGGATTCTCATAGTTTATCCTTGCAGGCAGGCCAGCAAATCTTTTATAACTCCCTGCGGCTCGGAGGGAGTGACGGCCAGCACCGGAGCGGATGCGGCCACGTAGACGTCTGATACGTTCCCTGTTTCCCAGCGGCGGGGCAAAATCCCGACTGCGTGGGGATCGTTGGCGATGGCCTGCAACATCTCTTCGGGGCTGGCAGCCAGCCGGGCGCTGGAGACGACGGGCTTCCCCGCCAGCGTTTTTGCAAAAACCTGCTGCGCGTCGTCGCCTGCGGCAAAGACCCACACCTGCACCGCTCCCGTTTCGGCGGGGTTGACCTGGCTCCAATCGCTGATCTCGCCGGTGAATAATTCCGCAGCCTGTTCGGTCTGCAAATGACCGAAGGAGTGGCTCTTGTTGACCACGACCACGACCTCGTCCCAGCCCAATTGGAAGGCCGGCATCGACAGGTTATGCGGTTCCCCCATGCGCAGCAAAATGTCCGCCGAACCCGGTTCGGTGAGCGTCAGCGCCACCGATTGTTTGGCCGCGCAGTCGAACAAATTCGTTTGCCAGGCTTGCGTTGCAGGTGTGGCATAGACTTTAACTACCGTCGGGGTGGGGGTCGGGTTGTTTGTGGGGGCAGCGCCGCAGGCAGTCACAAGGAGCAGGAGGGAAAGCAAAATCTTTTTCATGGTTGCGTGGGGACGTATCCCCACCGATTTTACCCAATAAGTGGAAACATTGCATGAATTACTACGCAGATTGCTGCGGCCACTGCGCAGTACCCTGCGAAGACGTAGAGCGAGTGTTTGCCCAGGTAGCCCAGCAGCCACTTGATCGCAAACCAGCCGACGATGGCGGCGGCGATGAAGCCGATGCCGAAGCCGGGCAACAGGCTGCCCAGGCCGGGCATTTTCAGCACCTTGAGCGTTTCGTAGCCGCCAGCCGCCAGCATGACCGGCACCGCCAGCAGGAAAGCGAAGCGCGCCGCCGCGGGCCGGTCGAAGTTGCGCAGCATCCCGCCTGAGATGGTCGAGCCGCTGCGCGAAGCGCCGGGGAAGACCGCCAGCACCTGGAACAGGCCCACGACCAGCGCGTCCAGCCAGCCGATGCTTTCCAGCTTGCGCGCGCGTTTGCCGAAGATTTCTGCCAACGTCATCAGGATGGCTGCTGTAAACATGCGGATGGCGGCTTCCACCAGCGGCGCCTTGAACATGGTTTCCACCAAGTCCTTGAGCGCGAAGCCGATCAACAGGGCTGGAATGCTGGCGATGATGATATACCAGGCCATTTTGTTTTGCTCATTCGAAAAGGGTTTGGCAAAGAGCGCTTTGAGCAGCGCCCACAGGTCTTTCCAAAAGTAGACGATCAACGCCAGCAGCGGCCCAAGCTGGACGATGACCAGGAAGGCGGTCATGGCGTCGCTGGGTTGGATGCGCAGCAGCGTCTGCCCGATGAGCAGTTGAGCGGTGGATGAGACCGGGATGAATTCGGTCAGGCCTTCGATGATGCCGAGGATCAAAGCGTGAAGGATGTTCATGGTAATTGTTGCTTCCTTTGTTTGCTGAAAGATAGTGGCTGTGGTTCTATTTGAAAACCTGCCAAACGAGTCTAGACTCGTTCACCATCGGGTCTAGACTCGTCGCTGATCGAGTCTAGACCCGATTTAAAAAACTTCTCGATGTTTTCTCAAACACTTCTAAATGAGTTGTCTGGGCTATCAGGTGACAGTCATCTTCAAGATGACTGTCACCTGATGAATGGTTGCTGTGTCTCTATTT
>JBARBA010000218.1:0-14299 GCA_049792555.1 Anaerolineales bacterium | reverse complement strand
GGCCCGGTGGTGGGAGTGCGGGTGCGGGTGAAGGTTGGGCCGGGGGTTAAGGTGCGGGTGGGGGTCAAAGACGGCCCGGTGGTGGATGTGCGGGTGGGCGTATTCGTGGCGACAGTTGTGCCGCCGGGGAATACCAGGCTGGGGTGGTTGGTGAGGAAGGGGCCTGTGGCTGCGACCACCTGGGTGAAACCGCCGTTCCCGTCTACGCCGTTGGATGTCCAGGGCATTACGCCTTGCCAGCCATTGGTATAACCATTTTCATAATCCTGGGCGAGGGTATGACCGGTGGAACCGTTGGCGGGTTCTTCGCCAATCAGGGCCGGTTTGCCGGGATCCGCGCCAAAGTAAGAAGCGGGTGTTTGATAGAACGGAATGCCGCCGAAATAGGGGTCTTCCCAGGGGTAGTAATGGGAGGAATAGAAATCGATGCGGGCATTGGAGTCGTTCACGACGGCCTTTAAGACGCTGTCGGCAATCATGTTTCCCTGGCAACCATTGGAACATGAACTCATGTACTTGGGCATGCCCATGCCCACCGTCACCAGGATGGGGCTGTTGGCGTGAATGGCTTTGGATGCCCGGGCAAAGTATGATTGCATCCGCGCCCACGGGATCTGACCATCCTCGGCGGTCTCATAGACCCAGTCCGGCTCGTTCATCAGGTCAATTGACCACAAGTACGGGTTGCTCTTGTAGCGATTGACGAACGGGATCAGGTAGTTGGTTACATAAGAGTCGATGTTCGAGTCGTTGTTGAGCCAGTTGCGCCACTGGGTATAGGTGGTGTAGGTATTCTTGAAACTGTCGAACGACATCAGTGTAGCCATGATGTAGATTTGGTCCTTCTGAGCGATCTGGAAGAAGCTGTCGAGGTTCGCCCAGTGCGCGGCGGTGGCGCCTGAAACAAGACCGGTGGAGTCGATCACAATGCCCACCTCGCCGCTGCAAATAATCCACACACGGGTGGCATTGACCCCATTGGCGTGCAACTGTTGGAAATGGCTATCCCACCAACTGGCGTTGTAGTTGCCCCCAAAATCGTTCCAGTTGTTCCAGGGGGTATTGGCGCCGTTGATCCAGATGCGATTGCTTCCGGCTATGAACTGAGTGCCGCTGACGGTAATTCGGTCTCCGAATGCTGCCTTTGCCTGTTGAGCTGGAAGCAACATCAAGCTCCCCGCTAACAAAGCAATCAATACAAGAATGGAAAAACCACGAAGAACAAGATTATTTTTCATTAGTAAGCTCCTTTTTGATTTGTGAAATATGCGTTGAAATTTGCAGGGGCGGTTTCGCCTCGCGCGGCGAAGCCGCCCCTACGGATGGAAATTTATTTGGTTTCGAAGTGGCCGTAGGATAAGGTGCTGTTGTAGCTGACGTACCAGTAGCCGTTGACCTTGGCGGGATAGGAACCGGCGGCAACGTAGACGTTGGTGAAGCTGGTTCCATTGATCGATACGCTGGTCGTGTTCCACGAGTTGACGTACGTGCCCAGGTTGCTCGATTGCCAGCAGAACGTGCCTGCGCCGTCATACGTGAATGGGGCGGTGATGGTGGATGTGACCGGGGTGCATACGGCAGTATAGACGGTAGCCGTCGGCGTGTTGGTCGGGCCGACAGTGAAAGTGCGGGTCGGGGTGAGGCTGATTGACGGGGTCACGGTCCGGGTAAAGGTGGGGCCAGCCGTGAAGGTGCGGGTCGGCGTCAAGGTGAAGACCGGGGTCAACGTCCGGGTGAAGGTCGGGCCGACAGTGAAAGTGCGGGTCGGGGTGAGGGTGGTAGGCGTCAAGGTACGGGTAGGCGTAAAGATCGTCGTAGGCGTCAGGGTGATGGTGGATGTCTTGGTGATTGTGGATGTTGGTCCAGGTGTATTGGTTATCTGCGGGGTGACGCCGGGCATCGTGCCTACGGCAAGCCCACCGCTCACGAAGACTGGAATGTAGCTCGTGGTGGTATAGGCTGCCGGCAAGGCGGTAGCGGCGTAGCCGGTATGCCACCAGTCATTCGCCCCGTTGAAGGTGCTGCCCCAACTGATCAGGTGCATGTTTGTCTGGAATTCCCACTGCGCGCCGGGGGCCAGCGAAGCCGCGCCATAGTTCACCGGGATGTAATAGATGCTGCTCGATATCTGCACCGGGGTGCCGACGGTCGCTCCGCCCGAGCCATCGTAATACTTCTCCAGCATATAGTCCGAAATGGCATTCACGCCGTCAGGTGTGAAGTAGATGCGGGCTTCCAGGTTCGAGACCGAGATCGCGCCATTGTTCTTGATCATGTACGAGAACCCGGTTTGCTGGTTATTATCGGTGCCATTACCCTTGAGTTGGACTTCCAGATTCGTGCGGGCATCAACGGTCATGGTGATGGTTGGAGTCTTGGTGATGGTGGGAGTCAACGAACTGGTGCGGGTTGGGCCGGTAGTGACAACGATGCCGGGGAATACCACGGCAACATGGTTGTCGCGGAATTGGCTCGTGGCAGCCGTGACCTGGGCAAAACCGCCGTTCCCGTCCACGCCGTTGGTTGTCCAGGGCATTACGCCCTGCCAACCGTTCTGGAAGCCATTTTCATAATCGTCGATGAGGGCATGGCCGGTGGAACCGTTGGCGGGTTCCTCTCCAATCAAAGCCGGTTTGCCGGGATCAGAGCCGAAATAATCGGTGGGCGTCTTGTAGAACGGAATGCCGCCGAAATAGGGGTCTTCCCAAGGATAGTAATGGGATGCGTAGAAGTCAACATGGGCATTGGAATCACCTGCGACGGCCTTCAGGGCGGCATCAGAAATCACGTTTCCCTGGCAACCCGAACACGACGAACTCATATACTTGGGCATGCCCATGCCAACCGTCACCAAGATCGGGCTGTTCGCGTGAATAGCCGCTGCCGCCCTGGCAAAGTACGACTGCATCCGCGCCCAGGGGATCTGGCCTTCCTCGGCGTTCTCATACACCCAGTCCGGCTCGTTCATTAGGTCGATTGACCATAAGTACGGATTGCTCTTGTAGCGATTGACGAACGGGATCAAGTAGTTGGTGACATAAGAGTTGATATTCGTGTCGCTGTTAATCCAGTTGCGCCACTGGGTATAGGTGGTGTAGGTATTCTTGAAGCTGTCGAACGACATCAGCGTAGCCATGATGTAGATTTGCTTCTGCTGGGCGATCGCAAAGAAGCTGTCGAGGTTCGCCCAATGTGCGTCGGTGGCGCCTGTAACATTACCTGTGGAGTCGATCACAATGCCAACCTCGCCGCTGCAAATAATCCACACACGGGTAGCATTCAAACCCTGGTCATGCAACTGCTGGAAGTGATCGCTCCACCAGGTCGCATTGTAGTTACCGCCGAAATCATTCCAGTTATTCCAGGGGGTATCTCCCCCATTGATCCAGACGCGATTGCTTCCGGCCATGAACTGAGTGCCGCTGACGGTAATTCGGTCTCCAAACGTTGCGCGCGCCTGATCCGGGCGCGCCATCAAAAAGCTTCCCGCCAACAAAGCAACTAATACAAAAATGGAAAGGCCACGAAGACCAAACTTTTTATTCATTAGTGAACTCCTGTACCTTATGATGATTTTGCAAAAGAAACAAAAGTCGGTGTGGAAGACAGTGATGGGTATTTGATGACGGCGCATCGAAAAATGCGCGTTTCCATGCTCTGATTTACAGCATACCATTTGCGGTCTACTGGAGTCTTGTACGATATTAATGATTATGTGCAGGATATTGACTAAATGAAACTAATTTCCCCGAAAAATGATAACTATTGTGATATAATTAAACCCTTTTTCCCATACTTTGGTTTTCAAAAAATTTGAAAACCAAAGTATGGGAAAGGAGCCTTATTGCACCATATATTTGAACTACTTTAATAGTATAGCGAATCCGTCTCATTTAATCGCACGATTCCCCTCATTTGTCGCACATTTAGCCGTCGCCAAAATTTGTGATAAGATTTTGCAATGTCTGACGACTATTCGACAGTTGGGTTTTCACATTCCCCAAACGCTGCTCCAGATATTTGGGATGAAGCGCATGTGAAGGCGTTGTTGGTTTTGCCGCGGCACCCACAGCATTTATTGGTGGAACCACCCTTTGCTGAATGGATCGCTGCTCACGGGGGACTTGTAGCAGTGCGGGATTATTTGACGGATGTTCCCCTGGCCCCATCGCTGCGTGATCTGCTGGGGGCGCTTGTCGAACATCCGGGCAAGCCCATCAGTTATTACATTACCAGGCTCCATATCAGTGAGCGCGCCTATTCCAATTACCTGAAAGACCTGGTAGTCGTATTGGCATCGGCGCTCAACCACTGGCAAGCCACTACGGCAACGCGACCTGCCAATCTGCCCATTGCCGCCCCCCGCCGCCGAATTCCCACACCGCTCACGTCGCTGGTGGGCGCTGAAAACGCAGTTATGGCCGTATGCCAGCGCTTGCTCAAGCCGGATGTGCGTTTGGTGACGATCAATGGGCCGGGAGGAATGGGGAAAACCCGGCTGGCAATCGCCGCCGCCCACCAAATGGCGCAAATGGCGGACCAATTCCAGAATGGGGTTTGTTTTGTCCCGCTTGAAGCAACGAATGATGCCAGCCTCGTCCATGTCGAAATTGCCCGCGCCCTGGAGGTTGAATCCAATAGCGAAAAGACGCTCCACCAGGTATTGCTCGATTACTTACATCCCATCCACATTTTGTTAATACTGGATAATTTTGAGCAAGTCATCCCGGCAACGACGCTTGTTTCAGAAATATTGCGCACAGCCCCCCACCTGAAAATTATTGTAACCAGCCGCGAACCGCTGCAAATCTATGGCGAGTACGGTTACCGAATGCCGGCATTGGGCTTGCCCCCCAGCAATGAAATATCGCTGGAAGAATGGGAACAATATGCCGCTTTGCGCCTTTTTGTCGAGCGCGCCCGCGCTGCCAGGGATGATTTTCAGGTTGGCGAAGACAACCTGCAAGAAATTATCCAGATCTGCCGCCGGTTGGACGGCCTTCCCCTGGCAATCGAACTGGCTGCGGCGCGCGCCCTGATTTTCACCCCTGCCCAGATGCTCCACCGACTTTCGCACAGTCTGGAATTTTTAAGCCGTGGCCCAGTCGACCTGCCTCCCCGCCACCAGACTTTGTGGCAAATGATGGACTGGAGTTACCAACTCCTATCCCCCGTCGAACAAACCATCTTCCGGCAGTTGGGCGTTTTTAGCACAGATTGCTCGATTGAATCTGCTACGGCTGTCACCCAGATTGCTGACACGCCCGAATGTATCGAGGCATTGATCCGTAAAAATTTATTGCAACCGGCCCATTTAGCGCCGGATACCGAACAATTGCGCGTCGGTATGCTGCAAATCGTTCGGGAATACGCCTTGCGCTGTCTTGAACAAAGCGGCGAAACCGAGGCTGCCCGCCAACGCCACCTGGATTACTATGTGACGCTAACGCAATCTGCTGAAAATTCGATCGGCACATTGCAGCATGCCGCATGGATGCAACGGATTCTCCACGAACACGAAAACTTGCGCGCCGCCTTGCAATGGGCGTTGGAAACCGGGCGTGTTGAGCTTGCATTACATTTAACCGGTTGTGTGTGGCGATTCTGGCAAATGCTCAATTTGTTGAGCGAAGGTCGCCATTGGTTGGTATTGGTCCTGCAAAACACAGAGAATATTCACTCCCTGGACCGCGTCAAAACCCTGTGGGGGGCCGGTTGGTTGGCAATCAGCCAAGGGGAAAGCGTTGCCGTTGCCCAACCATTTTTTGAGGAAGGGCTGGCTTTGGCCCGCGACTTGGGCGAGCAACGCGCGGTGGGTTGGCTGCTGCATGGGCTGTTTGACATATTGTTCAGTCAAAACCAAATCGAAGCCGGCTTCCAGGCCCAGGAGGAAGCCCATGCCATTTTTACCGCCTTCGATGATCAAGAGGAGATCGCCTGGGGGCTGGATATGCGCGGGCGCGGCCTGATTCAACTCAAACGTTATGATGAAGCCCGCGTCAGCCTGCAACAAGCCATCGCTATTTTCCGGCGCATGGATCACCCATGGGGGCTGGGTTGGACGCTGCTCCACCTGGGGC
This sequence comes from Anaerolineales bacterium, assembly GCA_049792555.1. GTDB lineage: Bacteria > Chloroflexota > Anaerolineae > Anaerolineales > Villigracilaceae > UBA5195. The sequence continues at coordinate 8,219 of JBARBA010000218.1, read as the reverse complement.
ATGCGTTACAAGAACAGGGGGATTATCCCGGCGCGCAGGCACATTTCGAAGAATCGCTCCATTACTTGAGTAGTTTGGGCAATCGCTGGCAAATGGCTTGGACATTATCGTATATGGGCTATAACCAGCTATTGCAAAACCAACCAGCGCAGGCGGCGTCTTTTCTGGCAAAAAGCATTAACCTTCACATTGAAATGGGAAATCACGTCGGCTGGTTTGAAGCGATTATAAAAACCGTCCAGTTGGCAATGATGCAGCAAAAATATGCGCAGGCCGTACAGCTTGAATCTGCGTTGCGGAACACGCCGATCAATCTTGCACATATCTTTCCTCCCCAAGCCAACGTCGAGCCAATCCCGCCTACTTTACAAACTGCCTGGGAGCAACTTGGCGCAGATGCCTGCCAGGCAGCTTGGCAGTTGGGAAAACAAATGACATTACCCCAAATTTTTGATCTAAGTTCTTCGATTTTAGGATATCCCCTTGAACGGAACTGAAAGCATGGGTCTCCTGCCTCGTTTAGCGGCAATCTCTTGACGTTCAGCGGCGGTCTCCTGACCACCGCCATTCCTACGGAAACAAAAAATGACAAAAAAACAAATCACCATCAGCTTGGTCGCCATCCTCGTTATCGGTCTGATCTACGCAGGCGCTCAGGCTTATACCTTTTACACCACGCCGCTTGGCCCGGCGCTGGCGCTGGCAACCCAAACCGTTGTCCCAACGCTCCCATCTCCAACCCAAGTGCTGGTGGCCGCAGCCACGCTTGATCCGATGATAGCCACTGCCACATCTGCGGCCACAGCAACCAGCAGCCCGCAGCCGTTATGCGGTGGGCCGCAAATTATGAACATCCTGGCAATCGGCTCGGATTCCAGGGGCAATAATTATCTTTACGGCCTTTCAGACGTCATGCGGCTGGTGCGCGTGGATTTTACCGTGCCGCGCGTCACCATCCTTGAAATTCCCCGCGACTTGTGGGTGGAAATCCCCGAAATTGTCAGCCACTACGGCATCACGCACGGCAAACTCAACCAGGCCTACCTGTATGGCAACCCTGGCCTGGGCTACTACAGTGGCAAGGGACAAGGCCCCGAACTGCTGGCAAAAACGCTCGACCTGAACTTTGGCATTCGTCCCGACCATTACGTCGCCGTCAACATGCAAACCTTCGCCGCCATCGTCGACGCGCTCGGCGGCCTGGACATTTACCTGCCCTACAACGTCGACTCGCGCACCGCCGACAACCCCAATGCGCCTTCCTTCACCGCCGGGTCGCACCACATGGACGGGCAAACAGCGTTGAGCCTGGCGCGCGTCCGCCAATACAACGTTTTTGGCCGGGCAGATAACCAAAACATCGTTATGTGTTCCCTGCGAAAAGCGCTGATCAACCCCAAAGCCGTGCCGCACATCCCCGAATTTGTCGATACCTTCAAAAAATACGTGCAGACCGATTTCAGCCCTGAACAAATCGGTCAACTGGCCTGCCTCGTTCCCCAAATCGAAAGCAAAAACATCACCTTCATCAGCTTCCCCGAAAACCTGTTCAAAAACACCCGCATGTATGACCCGACGATGAAAAAAGACGTCTTTATCTTTGACGCCGATTTCAACGTCCTGCGCGATTACGTCACAAAATTCAACCAGGGCGTCTGGCCGCCCATCACAGAACACATGGCCACCGCCCCGGTAGTCACCGGAAAAACCGAAGAATATACCTGCCCATGACCAACCTGCCCTATCTCAATATTCCCAACCTGCTGCGCGAGCATGGCCTGCGTCCCGATAAAAGCCTGGGCCAGAACTTCCTGCAGGATTCCGACGCGCTGGAAGAAATCGCGGCGATTGCGGAGATTCAGCCGGATGATTCGGTACTGGAAATTGGCGCGGGTCTGGGAAGTTTAACCCGCTATTTGGCTGCATCCGCCAAATCAGTTACCGCGCTCGAACTGGACCATGGCCTGATTCCCGTTTTAGAAGCCGTTCTCGCCCCGTATCCGAACACGCGCCTGATCGAGGGCGACATCTTGCGACTTTCCCCCGCCCAACTGATCGACAGAGACGATTACCTGGTGGTTGCCAATGTGCCCTATTACATTACCTCGGCCATCTTCCGCCGCCTGCTTGAAAAAGCGCCGCGCCCGCGCCGGATCGTGCTGACCGTTCAGCAGGAAGTGGCCGAGCGGGTTTGCGCCCAGCCCGGAGAGATGAGCCTGCTGGCTCTCAGCGTCCAGGTCTACGGGCTGTCCGTTATCGCCGCCAAAATCCTTGCCTCAGCCTTTTACCCCGCGCCCAAAGTGGATTCTGCCGTCGTCCGCGTAGACCTGTACCCGGAGCCTGTCATCCCTGTGGCGCTGCTCGACAGGTTTTTTCGCCTGGCCAAAGCCGGGTTCAGCCAGAAACGAAAAACCCTGCGGAATTCACTCTCCGCAGGGTTGGCAATTTCAACATTAGAGGCCGCTCAAATGCTCGAACAGGCCGGGATCGATCCACAAAGACGCGCCGAGACGTTAAGTCTGGCAGAATGGGGCAAATTGAGCCAGGCTTAATCAGTTGTCAACATTAAATCAATGCGCGCGGTTTCCCCATCTCTTCGTAAATCACGATAATTCCACTTGACCTGCCACAGACGCAGGGCCGCTTCCACCTGTATCTTAAATGACATCTTGGATTTGCCCTCGCGACGATCGGCAAAATAGATCGGCACCTCGGCAAAGCGATAGCGCAGGCAGTAAGCCATGTAAGCCATTTCAACCAGGAATACATAACCATTGGCATGGATGCGGTTGAGCGGCATCCCCTGCAAAGCCTCGTGCCGCCAGAGACGATAGCCGGTGGTCACGTCGCGCAGTGGGAACCTCAACAGCAGGCGCGCATATGAATTTCCAAAGCCCGAGAGCCATTTACGCCATACAGGCCATTGCTTGTCCACGCTCCCACCGGGAACGTAACGGGAACCCAGGACGACATCCGCCGTTTCGAGCGCGGCTGCCATTTCCACCAGCGTGTTGGGGTCATGTGAAAAATCAGCATCCATCTGACCGACGGCTTCAGCGCCATCCGCAATCGCCCGTTTAAAACCTTCCAGATAGGCGGTGCGCAGCCCCAATTTCCCCGCGCGGTGAAGCACAGAGATACGGTCAGGCTGTCGTTCCGCCAATTCATCGGCAAGGCGGCCTGTTCCATCCGGGCTGTTGTCATCCACAATCAGGAGTTTCAAACCCGGTATCGGGAGAGCAAATAAAGCGGAGACCAGCTTGGGCAGGTTCTCCGCTTCGTTGTACGTTGGGACGATCACTGTGAGTTGCACAGGGGCACCTACTTCTTGCGATTGAATAGTTCTGCCTTGATTTCATCAATGGAAGTGAAGGACTTTTCTCCAGCGACTAGAGAAGCAGTATATACCGCCAAACGCAACTTGGGCATGGTAGCCTGGTCGCGGTCTTTGATCGGGTAGAAATAATCGAGCGATTGCTCAATGCGCGTGCGCACCCGCTCCTTCATGGCTTCCACATTCGATGCCGCAATCGTTTCGATGAAAACAGTGGGGCTTAAATGACCGAGAAACTCTTCTGCATTCCCCGCATCGCGCATTGCATTCTGAACCATCAGGCTTACCGCGCGCATGACATCATCCGCAGCGACAAAGCCGTAATGTTCGTGGAACGAATCAAGATTTTCCAGCGAAATCAAGAGCAAAGCCCAGCCGTCTTTGTTCAGGCACTCTTTGAGTTTTTCGTCAACCACCGCACCTTCAGGTAACCCGGTGACGGGGTTTGTGATGGTATCCTGGCTGGCGCGCTTCAACGCATTGCGGACACGCAGGCGCAACTCCTGAACATCAAAGGGCTTGGTGATGTAATCATCTGCGCCAAGCTCCAGACCGTGCAAACGATCGGCGCGGTCACGTTTTTCTGTCAGGAAAATAATCGGGATGGTATTTGTCTTGCGGTCCGAACGCACGCGCCGGGCAACTTCGTAACCGTCAATATCAGGCAAGCGAATATCCAAAATAATCAAATCGGGCCGCGCGGTCGCAGCAGCGCGAACGCCGTCTTCACCCCAATTGACGGTAAAGACTTCATACCCTTGAACGCGGAAATATGCGTTGAGCATATCTGCCACGTCCAGATCGTCTTCAACGATCAGGATTTTTGATTTAGCATCTGCCACGGTGCGCCTCGCTAGGCAATCGGTTCTTTCTGGATAATAAACTCACATACAGAGTCGCCGAGGGCAATACACTTGGATTCGTTCACGCGAAATTCATTGCCGCCGGACACCCATTTCAAGCCTTCTTGCAACAGGCCTACGGCAATAAAACAGGCCGGCTTATCAACGCCGCTGCGTCCCCAACAAACCGGGCACTTATGGATGGTGTACACGAATTCATTCTCGTGCTCCTCCACCGTGCTGTGTTGGTCGCTTACCTGAGTGAAAATTTTCGCCATGGCAGGAATACCAATGCGCATTTTCGCCTGCAAAGGCAAAACCTTGAAAGCCAGATCGCCCGCGCCGGCCAAAGCGCCAAAATTCTTCAGCGCATCGGCAAAAGTAGAACGCCCGGCGCGCAAGGCCAAACCACGGCCGCCGCGAGGACCATACATCTCTTCAAGAGCGATATTGATCGAAGAAACGTCGGCAAAGTCGAACGACTTTTCCAAATTATCCGCAGGATAATTGTCAATATATATGTTCAGGCCAGCCAGGTTCAGAATGGCATTCAAACCATTCTTCCCCATCACGTCTTCGAGGGCCTTGATCATGATCAGGCCAAATTTACTTGGGTAATACAGTCCAGCTTTTGGAATCGGGCTCATAACAGTCTCCGCCTTAGATGAGTTTATTGAGGTCTTCGGTGGCTCGGCGCATATCCAGGAATATCAGGCCGAGTTTCGCTTGTTCGCGGGCCAGTGCAGTCAGCACCGCTTCCTCACCCACAGACATCAGGATAACATAACCTTTTTCGCCTTTGATGTACACTTGCTCCAAAGAGCCGCGCCCCAACTCATTGGCGATGCGCTCACCCAGAGAAAGCATCGCAGCAGACATGGCGGAAACCCGGTCTTCTTCAACACCTTGAGGCAGAGCAGATGCAATACTCAAACCATCAACGCTTACAATAGCAGATGCTTCAATATCTGGAGACGAAGCCTGTAATTCGCGCAGGCGGTCTACCATTTGTTGCGTGCGAGACTTGGACAAGTCAGCCCTCCTATCAGAAAGGATAAAACTGGATTTAGATGGCGACAAGCAGAAAGGATTTAATTTATCGTTACTTTAGCACAGCGCTCAAACTGTGTCAAGTTGAAATGACTTTGTTATTATAGCATGAGATTTACAAAGAGTTTGCATTTTGTAGGGAAAATCTTAATCGAAAAACCAATGTATAATCCAGTATCGAAAGCGGTCCCTATGAAAAATTTTATTAGTCTATTCGCAGCATTAAGCTTGGCCTTCTCCATCCTTCCAGTAGGGCTTGCCAATATATATACGGAAGGCAAACCTGAAGACAACAGCGGAGCCGTCGTATGTTCGCCGGGTGTCTACCTGCAAGCTCCAGACGACTGCCTACCCCTTGGCCCATCTGAATACCTGACCAAAATGGCGCGCCTGGGCATAACCTTTCCGCCTCAACTGCTGCCTGCAAATGCAACCGACCCGAGCCTGAAGACGCTCCCATATCTCTATTATAAAGTTGACCCGGCAACAGGCACAGGGTTTTACCCAAGTCTCGAAGCCGCGCAAGCGAAAGAGGGCGCAACCCGCATCATCGCCCCCGGGAAAATCCTTTACGTCGTTTATAACGATGTTGCTGAGACCAAGAAGGGCGTTTACTTCCAACTCCCTTCCGGCGAATGGATGCCCGGAGACGGTTCACGTGTTTCGTTGCTGGAATACCAACCGGGGCTTGAATTCCACGCCACGCCGCGCAACGGCTTTGGATGGACATTGGAGCCAGGCACTCCCGTCAGGAGCGAGCCGAACCTCCTGAACAGCAACCTGCCTACCCGCACGCTCAACCTTTACGAAGTCGTACAAGTCTATTCAACGCAAACAATCGACGGCGCCGATTGGGACTTGATTGGCCCCAATGAATGGGTGGAAAGCCGCAAAATCGCTGCCGTATCTCCAAACAATACTCCGCCGGATGGCGTCACCAACGGGCGTTGGATCGACGTTAACCTGGCCGAACAAACTATCGCCGTGTACGATAACCAACAGATGGTTTTTGCCACCGTCATGGCCAGCGGCCTCGATCCGATGTGGACGCGCCCCGGTTTGTTCCAGATTTACCAAAAGAAAGAAGTTGAAACCATGAGCGGCGATCAGGGCAGCCCTGATTATTATTATCTCGAAGATGTGCCCTGGACCATGTACTTCGATAAAGCCCGCGCCCTGCACGGCGCTTACTGGCGCGCCAGACTCGGTTACGCCCAATCGCACGGCTGCGTCAACATGACCATCGGCGACGCGCACTGGCTGTTCAATTGGGCCAATGTAGGGGACTGGGTCTACGTCCACGACCCAAGCGGGCTGACGCCCACCGACCCGGCAAGCTATGGCGATGGCGGCGGGTCGTAAAAAAAACAGGCTCTCCCGTTGCCAACGAGATTTCTTCACACGCGTACCTGCGCAGTCTGTGGATAGATTTTCGCTCTTTCCCATTAAAAACGGGAAAGCCCAAAAAGCAAAACAAAACCACTGGGCATCAGTGGTTTTTGTTTTATGCGACCATCCAGCTCCTGGAACGTGGATATTTATGATATTTATCTATAATATTGACAACGCATTATGAGACTGATATACTCCAAATCACCTTCGCATCTGTCGAAGACCCCCGTTCGCTCCTCGTAACGGGGAGGAAAGAAGCCAACCGAGTTATGCGTATGAAAAGCACACGCGACCGAATTTCACAAACCCTTTTGCGCCACCCGCGCTCAACCATTAACGAACTTGCCGAAGCAGTTGGCATCAACCCCATTTCGGTGCGCCATCACCTGACCAATCTTCAAGTCGAAGGGCTGGTCAACGCCGAAGAAGAACGCCACGGCGTCGGACGCCCGCGCCTGGTGTACTTTTTGACCGAAGACGGCATGGAAAAATTTCCCACGCGCTACCTGCGCCTGACCACCCGCCTGCTTTCCCAAATCAAAGAAAGGCTGCCACAGGCGATGGTGGGGGAGCTTTTCAAAGAAGTGGCAACCACCCTGGCTGACGAGCACCAACAGCAACTCAAAGGTTTGAGCGTCGAAGAACGCCTCAACGCCTTGAGCGACTTGCTGGCTGAGGAAGGCTTCGTTGTCGAATGGGAACGCAAAGGTGAAGAGTTCCATATCCACGAAATCACCTGCCCCTACCTGCAAATTGGGCAGAGCCATCCCGAAGTATGCAGCGTTGACCAGATATTGATCTCCAGGATGATGGCCGTCCCGGCGGAAAAAATCCAGTGCATCTTGAGCGGCGCTGCGCAATGCACGTACGTTGTCCAGAATATTGTTGCGGAGAATTAAGCCATGAGCGACGAAGAAGGAATCAATACTGTCAGATGGAGCATCCACGATACCCACCCTGAACTGGTTGAAGTCACCCGTGAGAAGCTTGCCGAGGTGGTTGACCCGGAAATCGGGATGAACATCATTCAACTCGGTCTGGTGCGCAACGTGGAAATTGACGGGGTGATCGCCCGCCTGAAAATGGTGCTGACCACGCCTTTCTGTCCCTACGGTCCGGCCATGATCGACCAGACTCGCCAGAAGGCCCAGGAAGCGCTCAACCAGCCCGTCACCGTCGAAATGAGCATGGACGTGTGGGATTTTTCGATGATGGAAGATCCCTCGGCGCTGGATTGGGGAATGTACAATTAGAGAACAGATGAATAGAGAATAGCTTCCAGTGGAAACAGAACGCCCGGCGGATCATGCGACCCGTCGGGCGTTTTTTGTTTAATCACTCGCCTTACGCAGCCAGCCGAGCGGGGTTGAATCCTGCAAAGTGGCGTAGGCTGATTGGATAGCATGCAGATAGAGTTTCGATCTGAGAGCAAAGTGATTGAGTTTGGTATCGTTTTTGAGCAGTTCGAGTTTGATGTTAGCCGCACAAGTCAGCGAAGAAATGATTTGTCTCAGTGGTCACCGTTTGAGTTGGTGATTTCTCCAACGAAGCATTTTGCTTGAGAGATTTGTGGTAGGGTTCCACGTTTCATCGTTTTTGGT
>JBARBA010000217.1:0-10519 GCA_049792555.1 Anaerolineales bacterium | reverse complement strand
GGGCAAGGCGCTGATTCGGTTACTAGAAAGGTTTAGCTCTGTCAGTTGACTCAGTTGTCCAATTTCGATGGGCAGGGCGCTGAGTTTGTTGTTGAAAAGATATAGTTGTGTCAGTTGGTCCAATTGTCTGATTTCAGGAGGAAGCGATCCAATCTGATTGTCGCTTAAGTTCAGTTCTCTGAGATTTGTAAGTCTTCCAATCTCCGGAGGCAAATGGATCAGACGATTACCGGATAAATCAAGGGATATCAAATTTTTGAGTTGGCCGATCCCTTTTGGCAGCGTGAATAACTGGTTTCCTGTAGCCTTTAAAACCCTTAAGCTACTAAGCTGGCCGATTTCGGGCGGCAAGGAGGTCAGTTCTGTCCCAGAGAGATCCAGCACGCCCAGGTTTGTTAGCTCACCGATTTCCGGCAGCAGGCTGGCGATGCTGCGGTATCCGCTTAAATCCAACTCGTCCCAGTTTTCGTCTTTGGCCTTGCGGATCAGTGAAAGAATTACTTGTTCTGCCATGGTTTGCCTTTTCAGTCCAACGGACTTCGTAACTCAGCCCGGACGTTCCACGATACTGTTGGCGAACTGCCTTGCCGTGGCCGGACGGCGATAAATCGCCATCCTATAAAACTGCGCCCCGTGAACGGGGCTTTCTTACTGGCCTTAAAGCCTGGTTTACCGGGCGCAGCTCCTAGCCGGTGGATTTATCCATCGGCGTTTCCCGGCAGGAGAATAATTCGCCAACAGTATCGTTCCACGTCCGGGCGGCGCAGCGGGGAGGGCCTGCCCGTTAAACGGGAAATTTCCACAAGTTGGCCCGCCCCGCGCCGGGAGGTTGCGCCGTTAAACAAGCTTTTTTCGCCTTTTGGCCCCGCCCTGACGTGGAACGTCAGGGCTATTCTACAAAGTCCTTTCGGACTGGTCGCTTCCGATGCGCGAGGATTTTGAAGTCGATAACAAAAGAATCGGCCAGGATGTGATCCTTGACCGATTCAAAGTATTCCGCGATGTTCATTTCTGGTTCTCACCGGAGAGAAATGCCAGGCGTTTCCGCAGGTTTTCTGCCATTTGCGCCAGCGAGGCCCATTCGACGTAATCCATGCGGTCATCGATTTGGCCCGCTTGCCATTGATTAAAAAAATCTGCCGTGGACATGCTGTATTGATGTTCGAATTCGCCCAGGTCTTTTTCTGTGGCGGCGATGTCGGCTTGGATTTGACTGACTTCAAGCTGTATGCTCATAAATCATCTCTGCATTCAATTATACAACCTTCGATCTTCATCTTTTATCCTTCATCTTTCATCTTTCATCTTTCATCTTTTATCCTTCATCTTTCATCCTTTGCCGCCCACACCGCGCAAACCATCCCCACCAGCAGGAAAACCAACGTCAACGCGATGGCGTCGAAACTCAGGTTCGATTCCTGGAAGGGGATTTCCGTGTGCAATTGGCCCGCCGCCCCGGCCAGGGCGATGGCAAAGACTGCGGCGCTGCTCAGAATGGCAGTTCCCATGCCCAGCCAGGGGCCGAGCGTAAAGGCCGCCAGCGCAATCGGGATCAGCAGCCCCGCCGTGGAGACCGTGCCGATGCCGTAATCAGTCAGGTTGGCAAGGTTGAGCAGCAGCAGGAAAATCGTCAGCGTCCAGGCGGCGGCGCGCACTCGTCCGCTTTTGACCAACGCCGCGATCCCGGCCAGGATCAGGATTAAGACCAGGCCGATGACAACCGTCTCGATTTCTTCCAGCCAGCTAAAAACGATCCAATACAACAGCAGCGCCAGGATCGCCCCGCCCAACGCGAAACAGGTCGCGGCCAGCACCTTCGCGCGCGCCTGCGTCAGCGGCGTTGCCGAAGCCGGGATAAAATACGCCCAAAATTTACTCATGCTGCCTCCTGATATGTGGAATGATATAAACCTTCAAAACGGAATACGCAATACGCAACACGAATTCTCCCAACTCAAAAGATTATACAACAATCGACCTTCAACTTTCGCCTTTCTTGTGTTACCCTCGCGTCTATGGACATTCTATTTGCAGAACAAACCTTTGTGCTATTCCTGATCATGGCGCTCGGCTCGTGGATCGGACAACTCTCGTTCAAAAAGATTTCACTCGGCACGGCCGGCGTGCTCTTCGTGGCGCTGGTCTTCGGGCACTTTGGCTTGAGCGTCCCCAAAGTGGTCATGGACCTCGGCCTGCTGCTCTTCGTCTACGCGGTCGGCCTGCAAGCCGGGATGCGCTTCTTCCGTTCTTTTCGTCGCCAGGGCATCCAGTTCATTGTGATCGGTGTTGTCACCGTCGTGGTAGGTGGATTGGTGACCGTGCTGGCCGCCAAAATTTGGGGATTGCCCTTCGACCTGGCGGCTGGCCTTTACACCGGCGCGCTGACCTGCACCCCGGCCCTGGCCGCCGCCATCGACAGCGTCAGCCGGCTGACGGGCGGCAGCAGCGCCGCCGTCTCGGTTGGTTATGGCGTTGCCTATCCGTTCAGCATGGTGGCGGTTGTCCTGTTGGTGCAACTGCTGCCGCGCCTGCTGAAGCGCGACCTGAAAGCCGAGGAAGCGCGCTGGCGCGAAGAGCAGGCCAAAGAAACGCCCGGTATCGTTGCCCGCCAGTATCGCATCACCAACCCTAACGTGGACGGGCGGCTGGTCAGCGAAATCGACCTGCACCGCCTGGGCGCGGTCAACCTTTCGCGGGTGCGGCGCGGTGATAAAGTATCGGCCGCATCGGGGCAGACGCGCTTGCAGCTTGGCGACGTGGTCATGGTCGTCGGGCAGGAAGCCGAAGTTGCCAAGATGTCCGTCTTGCTGGGCGAGCCGGTTCAGGTGCAGATGGATATCAACACTGACGTCAAAAGCGTCGACGTCTACGTCACCGAAGATTCGCTGGTCGGCAAGCAATTGAAGAACCTGAAAATCTGGGAACGCTATACCGTTGTCATCACCCGCATCCGCCGTGAGGGGCTGGAGATCACGCCCACCGGTGCCGCCAGCCTCGAAATCGGCGACAGCATCCGGGTGGTGGGCGAGACTGTTGCGGTGGACGATTTTGTCCATTTGGTGGCGGGCAAGCCCGGGCGCAGGCAAGAGACGCAGATGGTCACTTTCTTGCTGGGACTGGTGCTGGGTGTGGCGCTTGGGACGATCCACATCCCTTTGCCGAACGGCTTGGACCTGAAACTGGGCGGCGCGGGCGGCGTCTTCCTGGTGGGCCTGCTGATCGGCCACTTCGGGCGCGTGGGCAGCTTTCGGCTGTGGGTGCCGCCCGCCGCCCGCAACATCACCCGCGACCTGGGCCTGATGTTCTTCCTGGCCGGGGCCGGGACGAGCGCCGGGGCGCAAATCGTTCAGGTCGTCCAGCAGCAGGGAGTGGGACTGGTTACAGCGGGCATCCTGGTAAGCAGCGTCACCGTTTTGACCGGGCTGCTGCTGATGCTGCCCGTCTACCGTTTGACCTTGCTCTCCACGATGGGCGCGCTGTGCGCCTGCATGACCAACCCCCCGGCCTTAGGCGCGGCCCAATCCCAGGCCGAAACCGATTTGCCGACCGTTTCTTACGCTTCGGTCTACCCTGTGGCGTTGATTTTCAAGATTTTGATCGCCCAGGTGCTGGTGGAAGTTTTAAGCAAGTTGTTATAATCCCTTGCAGGGCACGCTCTCTGCTTCTCCATTTGCGGAGCAATCTGCTCCCGAATCCGCTTATGCTCAAAGTCTTATCTGCTCAAATAAGGAAAAACCCATGCCTCTAACCATTGCTGATCTGATCTCCAAAATGCCCGGCGCGTTCATCCCCGAAAAAGCGCAGGGACTGAATGTCGTCATCCAACTCAACTTGACCGGGGCCGAATCCGGCAACTGGAACGCCGAAATCAAAAGCGGCGCGCTCAAGGTGGAAAAGGGTGTGCATCCAACCCCCAATCTCACTGTGACGGCCGATTCTGCCGATTACATCAAAATTTTCAACCGCGAACTCGACCCGATGCAGGCCTTCATGCAAGGCAAACTCAAACTGCAAGGCGACTTGAGCCTGGCGATGAAAATGTCGCAGTTTTTCAACGTATCGTAGAGCGCGCAACAACAAAAAAGACGCCGTCCAACAAGACGGCGTCTTTTTGTTGTTGGCCTTTGACTTTCAACTAGCTCTTCAAGTAATCTTCCAGCGAGCCCCTGCTGATGCGGTAGGCGTTGCCGAGTTTCTTGGCTTTCAAGTCCCCGGCGGTGATGGCCGCCATCACATCTTCTTCAGAGACGCGCAGCACAGCCGCTGCCTCCGCAGGAGTCATCACATCGGCCATTCCGCCGCTTGCGGGAGCTGCGCCGCCGGCAGAAGCCTGGGATTGCTGCTGCGCTGACTGTTGCTGCATGCCGCCCTGGAGCGCCTGTCCCATCAAGTTGCCGATGCCCATGCCTGCGCCGATTCCGGCTGTCAGGCCCGCGCCGCCCGACTGGTTGTTGGCGGCGTCGCGCATAGCGTCCGCAGCCTGCAATTGGGTATAGACGTTCATGTCGAGCATGCCCATATCGCGCAATTCCTGCGCAGATTTGTCAGACGGCTTCAGGTTGCCGACGTAAAAGGTCTTGAGCGTCAGGCCGAGGGCGGCAAAGTCGTCCTGCGCCTTGGCGCGCACGCCCGAGCCGAGTTCTTCCGTCAGGCCGATCAGTTCGAGCACACTTCTCTTTGCTGCGGTTTCGCCGAGCAAGTCCTGCAGTTTCGAGAGCAGCATGGTGCGCAGACGTTCTTCAATGTCAGACGAACGAAAAACGGCTTGCTTGCCCACGATGTTGGTTACAAACAACTGCGGGTCGCTGACCTGGAACGAGTATGTTCCGAACCCTTGCAGGAGCGCTACGCCGAGGCCCATGCCGGGGTTGCGGACGATGATTGGCTGGGGCGTGCCCCATTTCTTGTTGGCAAATTCCTTCAATGAGACGAAATATACTTCCGCCGGGAAGGGTGTGCGGTCATTGAACGCTTTGCCGATGAAATCAATGACTTTGGGGATGTTGGCGGTTGCGATGGTATGCATACCTGGTCCGAACACATCCAGGGCTTGGCCGTTGCGGAAAAACACAGCGGCTTGACCGTCGCGGACGATGACTTGCGAACCGATGCGATAGTCGCCAATGCCGCTATCATCCGGGAAACGATGCACAATTTCGTCCACCATTTCATTACGATATTCGATGACATCAAAAATTCTGGCCATGAGTCTCTCCTTTGGGACATGAAATTATCTAATTCATTATAGCTTATGCGTGAATTTGATTCAAGCAATATACGCCAACCTGACAAAAAAGTTGTTTTATTCGGTCAAGTCAGGCGACTGTCGCCTTGCTCATTTATCGGGTATGCGCGCGCTGGCCAATGAGCCGGTCGAAACTTTGGCTGCCAGGGCCGCGTTGTGTTCGTGCTCGCGCGCCATAGTCTGATAGGCCGGGTCGGCTTTGGCCTTCATCCATTCGGCAATGGCTTTGTGATACTGGGCGCGGTTGCGGTTGGGGATCAGGCTGTAAGCCACGTCGCGCAGGTACGAGTTTTTAAAGATATATTCCTGTTCGTCCGAAAATTTCGAGCCGCTGCGCGGGAAGGCCAATTCGGCGCGCACAAGCTGGCGCAGCCCGTCCTGGATAAAGCGGTCCACGACCATTTCAGGGACGGTGATCATGGGGGTTGCGCCGGGTAATGGTTCGGAGCGCGCAGCTTTCAGCAGTGCGCCCACCCAGAACACACGCCCGATGACCGACGCCAGTAGGGCAACCGTCCGCGCTTCGCGGGAAAGATTGTCCATGCGGGCCTGCAGTGTGGCGAGCAGTGATTCCGGGATCTTTGAGAGCAACGTTTTTTGGATTTCTTTCGGATCCTGGCCTGGTTCGAGCAACCCGGCTTTGAGCAGGCTTTTGACGATTTCTTCCAGGAAATAGGGGTTGCCTTCAGACCGGATGGCAATTTCGTGCAGGATGTCTTCCGGCAGGTCGCGTATGTCGGGGTAGGCGCTTGCCACCATGTTTGCGTCAAAGGTGAGCGGGTTGAGCAATATGACGCGGCTGAGATTATGCCATTGGGGTTGATTCTTCAGGAACTCGGTGCGCGCCCCGCCCACCACCAGCATGGGGAAGGGGTTTTCTTCGCTTGTTAGAAAATTCGAAAGAAGCTGCAAACTTTCGCGGTCGCCCCACTGCAAGTCGTCGAAGAACAGGATCAACTGTTTGCGCGCGCTGATCCGCTTTAGCAACTCGCGCATCAGGAAGAATATGCGCTGGAGGCGTTCATCCGTCCCAAAGTTGCTTTCGCCTGAAAGGCCGATCATCTCGCCCAGGAGTTGCGTGGCCTCGAACTTCGTCTTTTCCTCGCCTGATTCCCAAACGCTTTCGACTCCGCGGTGCCATTTTTCGTTGGCAGTCTGGGACGGGTCTTCGTCGCGCACCCCAAAACGGTTGCGCAGCAGCACCCGCCACAGGTAGAACGGGATTCGGGCTGCCTGGGAAAGGCCGCGGGTGGACAGGATGTTGATCCGGTCACTCTTTTCTTCGATCCTGTTCCCGAAATCCATCATCAACCGCGATTTGCCAATCCCCACGTCTCCGCTGAGCAGCACCATGGCAGCGCGCCCGGACTCGAATGTCTGATCGTAAAAGGCCTGTAGCTTTTCGAGTTCCTCGTTGCGCCCGACCATGTTGGTAATCAGGCTGTCGGCGCTCTGGTAGCGGAAGCGACCGGGAGTGGTCAACCGGCCTTCGACGGCGTACGGTTGCATCATCTCGGTCTTGCCCTTGGCCCTGAACGGCTCAAGGCGGTGAACCCTGAAACTGCCGCGCACCAGGCGCAGCGTATTTTCCCCGATGACCACCGTACCCGCGTCCGCGATTTGTTCCAGGCGGCTGGCAACGTTGACGGTATCGCCGATCATGGTGTACTCGTTGCGCGTGCCGACGTAGCCTGCAAAAACCAGGCCGCTGTTAATGCCCACGCGCAGCTTGAGATTTTCTGCGCCGGGGATGTGGGTCTTCGCGCAAAAATCGGCCAGCGCGCGGATCATGTCCAACCCGGCGGCGACGGCTTCTTCGGCGTCGTTATCGCCGGCGAAGGGCGCGCCCCAAACGCCCATCACGCCGTCGCCCAGGTGCTTGTCGATGTAGCCGTTGTGAGCTTCGATGGCCTTATCCAGCCGTTTCGAAATGTCTTTGATCATGTCGCTGACGGTTTCGAAGTCCAACTGTTCGGCCAGGGAAGTGAAGCCCTGCACATCGGCAAAAAGTACGGTGGCGAGGCGGCGTTCTTCGGGGTAGCGTTGGGGTGAATCGGTGACCATAAAGGGTTTCCCAATATTTTGACTTTTTTGTGCGGCGGGTCGAGCGTGACTTGAGCCATTGTAACGGATTTTTCGCCTGGAGTGGTAGCGTCTTTGCGTTCTGTCATGCTGCTGACAGGTGGATGCGGCTGGGCGAGAGTGAGCCTATTCGTTTTGGCGCTCAGTCTTTTCCCGGAGAACTGTTCGTAGTTCATCGATCAAAACCTTCCCGCCGTTAATTTCGCATATCCACATATCCCAACCATTACAGGGAGCGTTTACCAGAGCCTTTGCGACGCTATGGATCGAGCCGGTCAGGTCGCCGCATTGGATGTGTCCGCTTGCCAGCACGATGGCGGGGCGGTTGTCTTTGACAAAGGAAAGTATTTGGCCGGGCCGGAGCAGACCGGCTTCGAGCAACGCCCCGAAAGGAATCCGTTTTTGTTGGCGGGGATTCTTGCTGATGAGGCTCCCCGGTGGGGCGGGTTCCACCACGTCGATGCGTTGTTGCGCCACCCGGATGTATTGCTCGTCGCGCTCGACGCCGATCCAGTTGCGAGCGAGTTTTTTCGCCACTGCGCCGGTTGTGCCGGAGCCGAAGAAGGGATCGAGCACCACGTCGCCGGGGTTGCTGCTCGAAAGGATCACCCGGTAGAGCAGCCCTTCGGGCTTCTGCGTGGCGTGGGCTTTTTCGCCGTTGACTTTGATGCGCTCCCTGCCCGTCGCCAGCGGAATTGTCCAATCGGAGCGCATTTGCAGGTCGTCGTTGAGCGCTTTCATCGACTGGTGGTTGAAGGTGTATTTTGCGCCTTTTTTCTTCTGCGCCCAGATCAATGTCTCGTGGGCGTTGGTGAAGCGCACGCCCCTGAAATTTGGCATGGGATTGGATTTAAGCCAAATCACGTCGTTCAAGATCCAAAAGCCCAAATCCTGCAAAATGGCGCCGACGCGGTAGATGTTGTGGTAAGAGCCGATGACCCACAGCGTGCCGGTATCCTTGAGCACGCGGCGGCAGGCCGTGAGCCACCCGCGCGTGAACTTGTCGTACTCGGCGAAACTGACAAACTGGTCCCAGCCGTCGTCTACCGCATCGACTTTGGTCTGGTTGGGACGGTACAGGTCGTTTTGCAGTTGCAGGTTGTAGGGCGGGTCGGCAAAAATTAAATCGATTGAATTCCCCGATAGAGAATTCAATATTTCTACGCACTCACCCTGTAAAATCTGATTAATCGGTAATATTTCGCCCATTCTGTTTTTTTGATTCTCTTTCCGCATTTTCTTAAAAATAAAACTCGTGGGAAAAAGCCACGAGTTTTATTTTATACCCTTTCGGGCGCTACAGCAGTTTTTTGGCATTGCTATGTGTTTTGAAGGATGTCCCGATCTGCCCGCAAGAGACGGTTGACCAACTCCTGGACATCCATGTTGCGTTTTTCGGCCAGGGCGCTCAAGAATTCATCCACGTCCGGTTCAAGGTAAATCGGGAAGCGAAATTCGGCCTGGGCGTGGTAAAACTTGCCGCGTTCTGCCACGGAAAAATCATACGATGGTTTCATCGGTTCATCTGGTTGTATTGGTTTTCCTCGTCGCGGTTTGCCTTTCGCGCTGAGATCATTCGAATTTTCCATATTTCCTCTGCGGTCTGTTCAAATGTGTGAACAACGACTCTCAAAATGCCGGCACTGTCGAGGCCAAGTGTAACCCAGCGATCTTCGGTGTTGCTGTGCGCCTCATCAAAAGCTGAGATTTGATTGGGATCACGAAAAACGCTGGCTGCCTGCCGAAAAGAGATGCCATGTTTTTGAACATTGGCTCGATTCTTCTCTGGGTTCCAATCAAAATCATACCGCACAGCGTCACCTCGATAAAATTAGTATATCACGAGTTGTAAAACCTTCCTTTACTTCAGTGATCCCCATTTTTCGCCCCAAAGACTCAGTGACACACCATTCGATACAACGTGGGCACAAACTTGCTGTTGGATTTAAAAACGCCATCCTGGACGCATGACAATCCCATCCATGCGCGCGTCGGTTCCGGCAGGAAGACGAAGCTGACTTGCCCTGATTGGACATATCCTTTAATCCCGGTCAGGATGGGTTTCCATGCGGCCATGACTTGCGTGCCAACTGCGCCGTTCAACTCCCACAAGGGCGCCTCGTGGTAATAGGGCTTCTTGTTCGCGTAGACTGCCAGATAGCTGTGGGCTGGGATCAGGACGTCTCCGGGGGTATCGGCAATATATTTGATTAGCGCATTGCCCCTTTTGATGTCCTGGTCAGCCGGGACGAAGTCGCGCGTCTTATAGTTTAGCATCCAGAATTGGAGGATGACTGCCGCCAGCAGCAAGCCGTTCAGCAGGGCGCGGATGTTCGCGGATTTCAGCCGGGCAATGCTTCCTTCCAGGTGCGCCAGCCCGACGCCGAAAAGGATGGCGATGACTGCATAAGCCGGGATGTAGGCGTTATGCGTGCTGCCGGGACTCAAAGCGCTGACGATTGAACCTGCCAGGCCGATCAGGGCCGCCATAAAAAAGAACAGGTGCGACTTGTTTTGGAAATATTCCTTTGCCCTGACCAGCGTTGCGGCCAGGCCGATGCCAAACGCAAGGAGGATCGGTTCCAGCATGACTTTGACAAGGTAATAAACAAAGTTTGAGCTTGTATCCAGGATGTGGTTCGAAGGCAGTGTAAAAATGTAATAACCGTACCAGCCGTTCGATAGGATATTCAACAATACGAAACCCGCCGCGGCAACCCCCACGAATACCAGCAGGAAGATGACGGCCTGCCGCCGGTGTAAAAAAAAGGTCAGCGCCGCAAGCGGAAAGACCAGGAACAACGCCGACTGCTTGGTGAAGAATGCAAGCGCAAAAATGACTCCGGCCAGGATGGGTGGTTTGCCATCCGGCTTGGCATCCAGGCAAAACAACCCGACCAGGATCAAAAAGACATAAAGCATATCCACCCTGGCGAAATCGAACCACGACCAGACTTTGGCGTAGGTTGCCGCAAACAGGCCGGCGGCCGCCAGCCCGTAAAGACTTGAAGTGGTGACTTTCTTTGTGGCGGCAAAAATCGTCAGCATACAGCCACAGGTTGCCAGCAGTGAAGTCAGGCGTAAGGGCAGGAAGCCGAAGCCGAGCAGCCGGGTCATGGCCGCCGAAACGTAAAAATACAGCGGAGGATAAATCAGGGCGGTGTAGGCGGCGTTTGGCTCGGCGTACAGGCT
>JBARBA010000216.1:0-3477 GCA_049792555.1 Anaerolineales bacterium | reverse complement strand
CGCCCAACCCCTGCAGGCTGCTTATACTTCCATGCCGAACCTGTGGCTCGAAATCCCGGCGTTGGGCGTGAAGCAACTGCCGATCGTCGGTGTGCCGAACACGGTCGACGGCTGGGACCTGACCTGGCTATCGGACCAGGCTGGCTACCTGCAAGGCACGGCTGCGCCCACAGCCGTGGGCAATACCGTGTTGACCGCGCACGTCTACCTGGCGGACGGCAGCCCCGGCCCCTTTGTCAACCTCGAAAAGCTACGCTGGGGCCAGACCGTCATCCTGCACGCCGACGGCTACCGTTACACCTACGAAGTGCGCGAAAACCGGCTGGTCAGTTCCGTCGATCTCTCGGTCTTCAAGGAAGACGGCTACGCCTGGCTGACCCTGCTGACCTGCAAGAATTACAGCGAATATACCCACAATTATCTGTACCGCGTTGCCGTTCGCGCGGTGCTGTTGAGGGTGGAACCTGAGTAGCGCTTAATGATCCGGCCCCCTTTGGAAAGAAGGGGGCCGGATGGTGTTAAACGTGAGTTATTTAGGAGTTGCTGTGATAAATCAGCACATCTGGCGGCGTAGCGTAAGTCGGATTGCCAATCCGACTTACATCTTATGGTGCATCACGGCAATTTTCAGAGAGCCTAAACGCGAATAATAGGGAAGGCCCCGCGGAGCGTTGTATAATTGGCATAGAGGTGTCCCATGACCGTTCAAGGCGTTCCCAATACCAAATATGCAAAAGGCGTGCGCTGGCTTGCCGAACAGTACGAAAAGAAACAGGTCAGCAGTTTGACTGCGCAGACGTTGAACAAGGCGGTTGAATACGAGGTCAGTCAATCACAGGCGCAATTAACAGAAATCGAAAAGGTGCTGACCGACTACGAAAAACAATTCAACCTGTCTACCGCCGAGTTTTTCAAACGTTATGAAGCCGGGCAGACGGACGATAGCGCGGAATCCATCGAATGGGCGTCGCTGGCGCAAATGGCGGAAAGCATCCGCAAACGGCTTGCCCTGTTCGGTGAGACATCCGAATGAACCCGATTGAATATGTAGAGTCGGTCAAGGAGCGCCTTTCGACCGACTCTATCGTTGTCAGTTTCGATATCATCAGGGAGTTTTCCAACCTGAACGAGGGTTTTATTCGCGCCAGGGCAAGTTTGACCAACGGCGACATCCTTGATTTCTCAGAGTTTGTTAAGCAGGCAAACGATCTGGAACTCCTGAGTTACCGTTACCAATGGCTTGATAAGGATAAAAAACATATTCGCAGGTGGGACAATGCCTTGCACCATCCCAAACTTAAAAATTTTCCGCACCATATCCACATGGGGGAGAATGAAGTCGTGTCGGGCGCGCCGATCAACATTTTCGCTGTTCTCGACGAAATCGCCGCAATCATCGGGAAATAATTTCCCCGTATCATCTCGATAACCGGTGGTTGAGTAGGCGGCGGTGCTATCCCGCTGCCGTATCGAAACCACCTGTCAACAACAATTTCCCTGAAATACTGAGATGATATTTTTCAAACGCATGTCCCGCGCGCAGCACGCGGTCTTCCGCCCAGGCCGGGCCGACGATTTGCAGGCCGACCGGCAGCCCGTCCACGTTGCCGCAGGGGACGGTGAGCGCGGGCAGGCCCAGCAGGTTAAACGGCGCGGTGAAACGGGTCAGGCGCGGGGCGTATTCAGCCGATTGCAAGCCCTCAATCGGGACGGCAACGCTGGCAGTGGTGGGCAAAATCAGCAGGTCGTAATCGCTAAAAAAGCTTTCAAAATGACGTTTCAACTCGCTTTGCGCGCGTCGCGCCAGGCTGTATTCGGCGGCGCTCAAGGCGCGCCCGGCTTCGAGCCGCTGGCGCACGTCTGCGCCGAACCAATCGGGGTGCTCGACCAGCCGTTCGCGGTGGAAGGCGGCGGCGTCGGTCAGGAGCATGTGGGTGTTGGCGCTGGCGGCGCGGCGTAGTTCGGGGAGTTCCACCTGTGTGAGCCTTGCGCCGAGCGCGCTGAAAACCCTGGCCGCCTCGTCGACGGCATCCAGCACCCCGGTGTCGCTTTCGGCAAGATACTCCCCGGCGAGTTGCGCCACGCGCCAGTCGCGTATGCCGTCGTCGATGTGGCTCAGGTAATCGCCCACCGGCAAATTGGACGAAGCCGGGTCGAGTGGGTCATACCCGGCCATGACCTGCAACAAGATGGCAGCATCCTCGACCGTCCCGGCCAGCGCGCCGATGTGGTCGAGGTTCCACGAAAGCGGCAGCACGCCGCTTGTGCTGACGCGCCCAAAGCTGGGCTTTATGCCGACGACGCCGCACAAGGCCGCAGGGATGCGGATCGACCCGCCCGTGTCGGTGCCCAGCGCGCCCAGGCACATCCCGGCTGCGACGGCCGCCGCGCTGCCGCTCGACGAGCCTCCGCTGATATGCGTCAGGCGATGCGGGTTGCGCACCGCCCCAAAGTGCGGGTTGATGCCCGTGATCCCCAGGGCGATTTCGTGGGTATGGGTCTTGCCGAGCATGTTTGCGCCCGCCGCTTTGAGTTTTTCGACGACGAAGGCGTCGCGCCCGGCTGGAACGTCGCCAAAAAACTGCGGCGAACCGGCGCGCGTGGGCCAGCCTTGCA
The DNA here is from genome assembly GCA_049792555.1 of Anaerolineales bacterium. GTDB lineage: Bacteria > Chloroflexota > Anaerolineae > Anaerolineales > Villigracilaceae > UBA5195. The sequence goes on along the minus strand of JBARBA010000216.1, from coordinate 861 downwards.
GGTCGATCAGGTCTTTGACGGCAATCGGAATGCCATACAGCGCCTGGTCGGGTGCGGCGGAGGCGGGCAGCCCGTCCCGGATGATTTCGATAAAGGCGTTCAGGCGCGGGTTTTGGGCGTCGATGGCGTCCAAAAAGACCTGCGCGAGGGCATTCGGGTCGGTTTCCCGGCTGCGCAGGCGGGCAAGGGTGGCGGGGATGGGGATCATGGGGTGATTTTACTTCTTTATCCAAGTTCAAGACCAGACCTGACAGGCGCTGCACTGAGCCTGTCGAAGTGTCTCCGGGGAAGTCTCCCATTCGGGCATTCGGTCCGGGCGTGAGCTATGGTTAACTCGAGTGCCCGCGAAGACCTGTCAGGTCTTGGTCTGGTGTAAAATACATTCATGCCCGACGACATCCCCCTGCTCACCTTTGGAAACTTCTACCACAGCTACAACCGCGGCAACAACCGCCAGAATGTCTTCATCCAGGATGTCATCCAATAATCGGTGGTTGAGCAGGTGGCGGTGCTGTCCCGCCGCCGTACCCTGACACCGCCCGTCAGGGCAGGTGTGCGTGAGCCTTTCGACAGCGTCTATTTCGCAAACCACAAATTCCAGCAGTATCAGGAAATTTCTACTCGTAATTTCTGTCAATAAGTTTAGTTAATTACCGTGTGCTGCGCAGCAGTATGAGACGAGCGGTAGATCAAAATCTTAACCGAGATGAGCGTGATATGAAATCAATTTTCTCCGTTGACATCCTTACCTGGTTTGGCGGCCTGGCTGCACAGACTTTTCTAAAAGCATTTTTGGTATTAATGCTACTGAACTGGTTCATCGATCTCGCCTTGATTCGCAATCTGTATTCGGTGACTGCG
>JBARBA010000215.1:0-5110 GCA_049792555.1 Anaerolineales bacterium | reverse complement strand
CCTGTGGACGTTGGGGCTGACCGGCGGCGGGAGCATGACGGCGCTGACGGTGGCCCTGCTGGTCATTGTGCCGGCCTTGATCGTGATCTGCCTGCTGATCGCCGTCCAACGCGCAATACGCAACAAGGCAAGCCGCAAAGACATCTGGCTGGCGCTGGGCTTCGTTGCCCCGCTGGGGATAGACCTGCAAATGGCCTACGCTTTGCAACTGGCCTTTCCCGGCGCTTCCCTGGTTTATCTCATCGTGTTCCCGACGCTGCTGCCGCTGGGGATGCTGCTGGTTTACCTGATCCGGCCAGCTTGAAAGCCAATTGCCATGCCGACAAGTATCGATCCCCCACTCGCCGATGACGAAATCGAATGCGCGCGTTGCGGCGCGCGCTTTTACTATGAACTTACCCGCTGCCCAAGCTGCGGCGTCAACCTGTACGAGCCGGACGACGAACCAGACAGGCGGCCCCCGCAGAAATCCGTCCCGCGCCAAAGGGGCCTGCTTGCCCGGCTGGACGGGTTCTTCCGTCAGTTGACGAAGCGCCCCTATCCGGCAGATGAACTGTTCGGGGCGGCCATCAACCAGGCCGGGCTATTCAACGACCTGCTGCGCAAAGTGGGCGGCGACCGCGCCGCAGTCGAGCGGCTGGTCGATTTCGAACGCCGGCAGTCGCCCAAAGGCAACCGCATGACCTGGCTCGAAAACGCCATCCGCCGCTGGGAAAAAGACAATCGGTCGCCGGGAAATGACTTATAGGAACTTGGCAATTAAATCCTTGCTCAAAAAGCAAGAAAATTAACCACAAAGTCACAAAGCCACGAAGAATTCTTTGGTTTTCTTCAAGGCTTGGTGACTTGGTGGCTTCGTGGTTAAAGGTTTTTCTTTTCCGGCTTGCCCGGGTTAGGAGAAAACAAAATGAAAAAACGCTGGCTATTTCTATTGATACCGCTGATGCTGCTGGCCTGCCGGACGCTTTTCCCCGGTAAACCGGCCTATCCCACCGCCACCCTTTTCGTCGTGCCAACGCCGCTGTCGGAGGCCACCGCCTTCGCCCCCCGGACCGACCTTACGCTGGTGCGCATCTACCCCAAAAACGGCGCGCTGCAAAGCCAGTTGGCCGCCGAAGCCAAAAAAGCCCAGGCGTTGGGGCAGGCTCCCTTTGTCGAATTCGACGCGACCTGGTGCGAGTGCTGTAACGCCATCGCAACCAGCCTGGCGAATCAAAATCCGTTGATCCTCGATGCCTATCGCGGCATCTATCTCATTCATATCGACGTGGACGAATGGGGTTGGGGCAATGCCGCAGCGGGTTTCAACGTGGAAGGTATTCCCATCTTCTTCAGGCTCGACCGGGATGGCAAACCCACCGGCGCACCCATAGACGGCAATGCCTGGGGAGACAACATCCCCGAAAACTTCGCCCCGGTGCTGGCAAAGTTTTTCCATCAATAGAACGAACATAGCAGCAATTCGCAATATGGTTTTTTACCCACAGATTTTCGCAGATTTCACCGATTTTTTTATGCCTTTTCTGCGAAAATCTGCGCCATCTGTGGATGATGGGTTTCGCATTGAGAATTGCTGACGAACATAGCAACCTTATTGACACACTCTCCCAGTTCGAGTATCCTTACGTTTATCCGGGCAGGCCCGGCGCGGCAGAACCCTGCGAACCCCGCCAGGTCCGAAAGGAAGCAACGGTAAGGAGGCGTTTCTGGGTGCCGCCGGTCCCCTGCCCGGATATTTTCTTGATTTTTTCAACACCCCAAAAATCTCCCCACCCAAACTCACCATGACGACTCGCCGCTGGATCTTCTTCTTTATCTCGCTTGCCCTGGGGCTTGGCCTGAGCCTGTACTACGGCTGGGTGCTCAGCCCGGTTCAATATACCGATACCACCCCCGGCACGCTGCGCATCGACTTCCAGGCAGATTACACCTTGATGGTTGCCGAAGTCTTCCAGAGCGACCAAAACATTGCCCTGGCCGGGCAGCGCATGACCACCCTGGGCAGCCGCCCGCCTGCCGAAATTGCCGCGCAGGCGCTTACCTTTGCCCAACAAAACGGTTATAGCCCAGCCGACGTGGCCCTGCTGCAAAACCTGCTGACTGCCCTGCAAGTCTCGCAGCCTGCCGGAGCGAAGCCGTGAACGAAAGACGCGGTCACTGGTATTTACTGACAGGCGCAGTCATTGGCGCTGTGCTTGGGCTACTGATCGCCTGGGTGGTCTTTCCCGTTCCATACGTGGCCGCTTCCCCGGCCAGCCTGCGCGCCGACTTCAAAGACGAATACCGCTACATGATTGCTGCGTCGTACGCCGCCAGCGGCAACCTGGGGCGCGCCCGGGCGCGTCTGGTTTTGCTCGAAGACAAAGACTCCGTCAAGGCGCTCGGCGACCAGTACCAGCGCATGACCGCCAACAATACCGCGCCGGATGTCCTGCGCAGCGTGGCGGACCTTTCCCAGGCGATTCAGGCGGATACCGCCCCGCAGGCGACAGCCTTCCCGCAAGCGACGGCGACAGCCCTGCCCCCGTTGCCTTCGCCCACGCTTGCTGACGAAGCTACCAGCCCCGAGGTTTCCACCCCGGCCACGGCAACCCTCCAGGTCGATACGGAAACCCCCGCTCCGGGCCTTACCTCCACACTCCAGGTTACATCCACCCTCCTGCCGACCTTTGCCTTTACGCTTGCTCCCCGTCCGACGCATACATCCACATTTACACCCGGACCGCCGTTTACCCTCGTTCAGTCCACGAAAATTTGCGAACCCGGCCAACCCGGGCTGTTGCAAATCACGCTCGTAGACTCGAACGGCCAGCCTGTGGCAGGCGTTGAACTGGTCATCACCTGGGCGGGCGGCGAAGAACACTTCTTCACCGGCCTGAAACCCGAGTTGGGCAATGGTTATGCAGACTTTGTCATGTCGCCCAACGTCGAATACGCCCTGAGCTTGAGCAATGGCAGCACGCGCGTGACCGGTCTGAGCGCGCCGGCAAGCTGCGCCGCCGCAGATAAAGGCAGCTATAACGGCATCCATCTCGAATTCAAGCAGCCGTAAACGCGACGCAGGTAAAACAAAAAAGCGGTTTCTCATCTTGTGACGAGAAACCGCTTTTGCTTTTTGTTTTTTCGTTATTAGGGCATGGGGTTTTTCAACGCCCAGTCGCCGCCCAGGATAATCTCAATATCGGCAGGAGCGTTGGGGTCATACGTGCTGGTGATTTGCGAACTGCTGCTCAGACCGAACAACTCTTTCAGGTATTTGAGCATATACGGCCGGCCCGTATGATCGATGACCTTCGTTACGGCAGGGTTTTGGCTGGCAGTGCCGTTATTGATTACGTTGATTCCCAGACTCTTCAAATAGCTGCCTGTCTTAATGTCAAGTCCCGGTATGCCGGTGCCGTTCAGCACGATGACGCTTGCGCCTTCCTGCTTGGCCAGGTCGAGGGCGTTGGCGCCTTTCGCCAATGGGCTGACTGCGCCGCCGGTGGCAAAAATCGTATCGCGTAACTCACGAATTTTGTCGGGGATCGGCTTAAGAACATCTGCGGCCTGACCACCCAACGTGGTATTCCCAAAGGTGAACATGGTCTGGTCGATCAGGCCGCGCTTGATGTTCGCCAACGGAACATCTTTTGCCAGCAAGGCTAATTTCAACATTTCGTCAAACGTCAGGTTGGTATCGATGCCTGCTTGAAGATCCTTGTAAACGGCGGGAGCGCCGGTGACGAGCAACGGCAAATTATCCGGGCTGAGCACCCTGTCGCGGATGGCCATGATCACATCTTGTTGGCGTTGGGAGCGATCGACATCGCCATTGGCCGTATGGCGGTTGCGCACATAGGCCAGCGCTCTTGCGCCATTCATCCAATGCCAGTCTACTGAGAACATCCACTTGTCATTTCCGGGGCCTATCGGATCGACAATGATTTTCTTTGGCACATAAACGTGGATTTTTCCGATGTCGTCGATAAATTTGGCGAAAGCCCAAAAATCAATCTGGGCATAATACTTGATCGGGACACCCAGGACCTGTTCCACCGTTTTCATGGCCAACGCCGGGCCGCCGCCGGGCAGTTTGGCGCCTACACCGTCGGCGTAGGCTGTATTAATCCGGCTATATCCAAAACCCGGGATGCTGACCCACAGATCGCGTGGAATGGAAATCATCCCGGCCGTTTTGGTCTGCGGGTCCAGCGTCAGCACGATCATGGTGTCAGAGTGAGGCGGGCCGGTACGGTCGGCGCTGGATGGCAGGATGTTTCCGTTGGCGTCTGTCGTCACGGCAGTATCCAGGCCCAGAACCAAAACATTGACGCGGCTGGCGCCATCCCATGCGGCCGGCAAATCCGCTTTTGGAATAGCAAGTTCGGGAGTTGGCGAGGGGGCAAGCGTGGCGTCAGGCGTTTGGCCTGGCAAAAGAGTCGGGCCGGCCACCGGAACATTTCCCTTGCAGTCGCTGACGGCGTCGCCTGGCAGGGGAGTGATGCACCAGGTGGAAATCAGGTAATTGACGCCGATAAAGACGCCCACGAACAAGGCCAGCGCAACTGCGCTGACGATGATTTGGGCAATGGTTGGTTTAAAGTTGATTTTCATAGTTTTTGTTTGACCGCGCCAGGAAAAGACGTTTTCTCCTGGTTTATGCTGAAAACGTTTTAGGCAGTTCCGTTTCCCTTCCGCGCGGAAATAACCCACAGGGCCACGGTTGGCTCACCGGAGAAATCATTCCAGCAAGGATAGGGCATTATTCCTAACGGGCGGGAGGCGGAACAGGCAGGCTCTCCAGCGATGTTGTCACCCACTTATCGCCTTCGTCAATCAACATGACGGGAATATCATCTACAATCGGGTATTTGCGGCCACAGTCCTGGCAGACAAGCCACGCGTCGCGGGAAAGTTGAAGCAAACCTTTTTTCTGGTGAACACAGACCGGGCAACGCAGGATTTCGAGCAACTCTTGACTGACCATATATTTAAGCTCCTTAAGTTTGCCTGCCTTGCGACAGGATGGTGAAGAAATTGTACCATACCCTATCCGGCAGGCTGAAAGCGGTTCTCTGGAAATCTGCATGGTCTACCGCCAACCGTAGGTCGGGATTAATCCCGACCT
>JBARBA010000214.1:0-11238 GCA_049792555.1 Anaerolineales bacterium | reverse complement strand
CCCCTACCATCCCCACAAATCAATTTGAGAGGTATTTCATGGAAGATCGAATCATCACCTACGGCGGGCAGGCAGTCATGGAAGGCGTGCTGATGCGCGGCCAGAAGGGGCTGGCAATTGCCATGCGCGCCCCCGACGGCGAAATAAAAGTCCATACCGAGAAACTTTCGGGCATTTACCAGTCGAAGATCGCCAAAATCCCCTTCTTGCGCGGCTCCATCCTGCTTTGGGACGCGCTCGGCCTGGGCATGAAGGCCCTGACCATTTCGGCCAACGTCCAGACCGGCGAAGACGAAAAGCTCGAAGGGCCTTTGCTGTATATCGTGATGACCATTTCGTTGGCCTTCAGCATCGGGTTATTTTTCCTCGTCCCTTACGGCGTGGGCAAGCTCGGCCAGGTATTGGGCTTGAACGTCTGGGCCGGCGCAGCGGTGGAAGGAATCAGCCGCCTGCTGTTGATTATCGGCTACATGTGGGCCATCGGCAAAATGCCGGATGTCAACCGCCTGTTCCGCTATCACGGCGCGGAGCACAAAACCATCAATGCCTTCGAGGCCGGGGCAGAATTAACCCCCGAAAACGTGGCGAAGTTCCCCATCGAACACCCGCGCTGCGGGACATCCTTCCTGCTGACGCTGGTGGTCCTGTCGATCATTTTCTTTAGCTTTTTGCATCCCCTGCCGGTGGCCTGGCAAATTATCAGTCGCATCCTGCTCATCCCGGTGCTGGCCGGTGTGGCGCTGGAATACATCCGCTGGATTGCCAACCATCTCGACCGACCCATTGTCAAATGGCTGATCAAGCCCAACTTGGCGCTCCAGCACCTGACCACCCGCGAACCGAACCTGAACATGCTCGAAGTCTCCATCCGCTCGTTCAACGAGATGCGCGCCATGGAGCAGGAAGTCGTGCTCTAACCATCAAAATGCAACCGCAGGCCAGCGGATAATCTTGTGGGCTCTCTCGCAGACAAATTCAAGACCTTAGGCGTCAAAGTCGGCGCGTCCGAACTGCCTGCCCCCGCGCCAAAGGCCAAAACCGGCGTGCCCATCGAAGACGTGCTGGATGGGCGCTGGGTGGACACCCGCCGCGGACAGGCCTTCATCAGCGATAGCTTTTATCCGCTGGAATATCGTCACGGGAAAATAGCGCTGTTCTCGCCTGCGTCGCTGCACCACCTTGCACATTGGGCCGGGGATGCGCGCATCCACGAACTGCCCATCGAAAAATTCGCCTTCCTCGATACCGAAACGTCGGGGCTGGCAGGCGGCACGGGGACATATGCTTTTCTCGTTGGGATTGGTCGTTTCTTGTCAACGGACTCTTTCACGGATTCGCGAATAGGAACGGATAAAGGCAGAGGGTTTCTGCTGCGTCAGTTTTTTATGCGCGACCCGTCGGAAGAAGCGGCGCTACTGGAAGCCATGATCGACTTCCTGGCCCCGTGCGAAGCGCTGGTCACGTTCAACGGCAAGGCCTTCGACGCGCCCCTGCTCAACACGCGCTACGCGCTGCACGCGACCCCCTCGCCGCTCAAGGATTTCGCCCACGTCGACCTGCTGCCGCTCGCCCGCCGGCTGTGGCGCGATAGGCTACCCTGCCGCGCCCTGAAATATCTCGAAGAGCACATTATGGATGCGCCGCGCAGCCTCGAAGAAGTGCCCGGCTACGAAATCCCCTACCTTTATTTCGATTACCTGCGCGACGGCGACGCCCGCCCGCTCAAGGGCGTCTTCTACCACAACGCCATGGACATCGTCGCCATGACAGCGCTCTTCAGCCACACCGCCTCCATGCTGGCCGACCCGCACAACGCCGATCTCGAACACGGCCTGGACGTGGCGGCCCTCGCCAAACTTTTCGAAGACCTGGGGAAATGGGACGACGCCGCCCGCCTGTACGAACGCGGCCTGGAGATCGGACTCCCCGAAGCCGGTTTCGCCGAAACACTGCGACGTTACTCTGCCCTCCAGCGTCGCCGCGGCGATCTGGAGTCCGCCGTCAAATTGTGGGAGCGGGCCGCCGGTGAGGGACACATCTACGCCCACGTGGAACTCTCAAAGCACCACGAGCACCGTAAACGGGATTATAGCGAGGCGTATCGTTGGGCAAAGTCCGCGCTGGAATTGGCTTGGGCCACACCGCTTCCCCTCCCCGTCCGCAAATACTGGGCAAAAGAGATCAGTCAGCGTCTCGCGCGTTTGGAAAAGAAGTTGGATCCCGACGATCTTAAAAAGCTGCAACCTTAACGCCTTAAAATCGTTTATTAATATGTCGGAAAACGTTCCGGCATCTCACACCATCAACGGAGGATAACACTTATGGAACAAGCCATTCAAGACCTCGTCGACATGGGCGACATTGACAGCCTTTATGAAGTCATGACCGAGAACGACGACTTCATGTATTCGCTTGACGCTGCCGAAGGCCTGATCATGCTCGGTGACAAACGCGGCATCGAGTATCTCGAGGACGCAATCCAAAGCGATGACGAAGACATCAGCGGCGTTGCCCAGGAAATTCTCGATTCACCCGAAGTGCGCCGCAAACGCGAAGAGCTTGATGGCAGCAAGAAAAAGGAACGCCAGGCCGCGCTCGAAGGTGTCAAAAAGCGCATTGCCGCAGGCAAGAAAGTCTTCATCTACAAGACCGTTTTCCTGCCATCCAGCTATTTCATCAGCGCCAATCCATCTGAAGACGGCGATAGTGTGGAAGCCCTCAACGACTTCGGCTTTGAAGGCTGGGAAGTAGCCGCCTTCCTGGGCAGCCCCAGCGCAGCCATGACGATGAGCGGAAGGCTCACCGGCGGTTACTTCCTGATCAAGAAAGAAGTCACGGTCAGCGAAAGCGCCGAACTCGACGCGCTGTAAACCGGAACGGTCTACCCCACAAAATCATGCGCCGCGCAGCCTGCAAGCCTGGATGTAATTGCAGATGCGCGGCGCAAATTATTAATCACCTTAAAGAAACCCGCTCCAGTCTTGACCGTGCTCAAGTTTCAACCTAAAATAAAAATGCCTTTCAAAAAAAGGCGGTGATCGCTTGAGTGGCTGTCCCCTATGAAGAGGAAATATGCCTGTAGAAACCTGGTTAAACACCCTGCGCGAAAATGGATACCGCCTGACCGAGGCGCGTAAAGCCGTCGTTGACGCAGTGGCCGAAAGCCTGCGGGCGCTGACTCCGCTGGAAGTTTTCGACGCAGCGAAGGCCGCGTACCCCGCCCTGGGGCTGGTCAGCGTCTATCGCACGCTGGAAAAACTCGAAGAGCTGCGCCTGATCCAGCGCGTCCACCAGCCGGGAGGCTGCCAGGCTTTTATTTCGGCCAGCCAGGGACACCAGCACCTGCTGCTCTGCCAGCGCTGCGGACAGGTGAGCTACTTCGAAGGCGACGACCTGGAAAACCTGATAACCGGCATTGCCAGCAAAACCGGTTATAAAATTCGTGAACACTGGTTACAATTATTCGGGTTGTGCAAAGATTGTCAACAAAATTGATCAAGGAGTCAGCCATGTGTATGTTCTGCGCAGCAATCCCGGCAACGGCGGCAATCGCCGCAAAATTGAATGCCGACCAGAAAACGGAAATCCACGAAGCGGAAGAGAACGGGACAGACATCCGCAAAAAACCGATCAAGGCCGTCGCCATCGGCGTGATTGCGCTTTTGGCAGTTGGTTCGGTGGTCTACCATACTCACTTTAATTCGTTTGTCTGACGGGAGTTAATGCTCGTAGGGTATAAATCGGCGCTCATCAAAAAATGCTCATCAGGCGGGAAATTAACTTTTTCTGAAGCAAACGTGTATGAAACCTCCGATAATAGCTCTCTGGTATGATTGACAGAGACATTCTGCAAAATTACAATGATTTTGTAATGATTCAGGCATAATTCCCTGTCGTGTTGCCCGGTCACCCCGAGGAAGCATTTTCCAGCGACCGAAGGGCCTCGAATTCCAACAGGAATAATATTTTGATAACTCGAATGACCAATGACGATCAAAACAACCTCGCCGCGCACGATTATTTGCCTTTCCCAATTTGATTGGTGTTCCATGCCGCCCTCAGCGGCATTTGTTTATTAAAAAGGGGCACGGCCCATATTAAACTCTGTAACATCAATAAGGAGAAAATTTTATGTTCAAAATTGATTTCAAACGCTATTTCCGCCCATTTTTCAAGTATAGTTCCACCCTTCTCCTGGTCGCCTGCCTGGCCTTCGCCGGGCTGCCAGCGGCCCATGCATCTGGCATCGTCCAGAGTCCGTCCAATGCGCCGCTGCTCGTCCCGGGCGCGGACGCGACCTTAAGCATCCACCCGCTTGAGCGTGTGATGATCGGCGAAGACTTCGAGTTCTACGCCACGTTCGACAATTCAGCCGAAACGGGCTACGGGCCGTTCATCGACCTGATCTTTCCCTCCAACGGCGCCGACGGCGCTGCCGGCACGGATACGCCCGACGGCATCAACTTTGTCAGCGCCAAGTACGAAAGCTACACGCTACACGCTATCAGCCTGACCTTCCCGGCCCCAGACCCCATCACCGGTGCCACATGTGTCAACCATCCCTTGGCCGTGGACGCCTCCGGCAATGCCGTGCAGGTTTGCGGCACAACCGGAGACACGCTGGTCGTCCTGGAACTGCCCTTTAGTTCCATCGCGCAAGCCATGCCCGCGCTGGGCATAGCGATCACAGCCCACGTCTCGAACCTGGCGGACGTGGACACCCCACTGACCATCCTGGGGCGCGGCGGCTACCGCAATGGGGCCGATAACCTCAACAACCCCGTTGATGACCCGGCCATCCTTAACCCACCCAGTACCAACGGCGCCGGCTGGCCCAGCCTGCAAGTCACCCCGCGCGTCATCTACATCGAAAAAAGCTTTAACGGGCCGAAGGAATGTCCCTATAACCTGCCCGACGAACCCGTCCTCAATGAAGCGGATTGCTACGGTGAGGTGAACCCGGTCTACGAGAGCGTCAGCGGGCCGAACTTCCCGCGGCAGTACGACATCAACATTTACGTAGCCGCCGGGCAGACCGTCACGGACCTCGACGTAACCGATTACTTCCCCAACAACCTGGCCTATCTCGGCGTCACTTCCCTGGGAGGCGGAACGCTGGTGGACTCCCCGACGGTCGGCGCAGCCGCCAACCCGCCGGATAACGACCTGATCGTCAATTTTGCTTCGCTGACCGGCAGCACCGACATCACCGTGGACTTCTTCATCCCCGAACTCGACGCGAACGGCAACCCGGTGCTTGACCCGGCCACCGGCAACGCGGCCGTTGCCGAAAACATCGCCAGCGCCCTCGGAGATTGGACACCCGTCGACACGCGCGACCCCGGCGGCCCGGATAACGCCATTGCCAACGGCCCCTGCCCCGGCTCCTGCGTCCCGCTCCACACCCTGAACATTCGCTCCATCGCCGTGCAGAAGTCGGTCGCCATCGAAACGGACAACGGCGCGCCCGGATACAGCCCCGGCGACCTTTTGAAGTACACCCTCGATTTCCAAGTCTCCGATTACTTCACCTTCGGCGACCTGGCGCTGACCGACGTGATGACCGACGGACAAATTCTTGACACTACCACCGCCCCGGCCTTTACGGTCAGCGACTGGAATAACCCGACACCCCTGACAGGTTCATTTGTCACCGGCAACGACCTGATTATTACAGACCCCAGCGCGCCAACAGGCGACACTACTTTGGCCTTCAACATTTCCACTGCCATGACCAATGCCGGCGCAGCCGATGGAATCCTGCAAGGCGGCGAAGCCGGCACAACGGGCGCTATTCCAGCCACCGGGCAAATCGTTTTCTACGCCAAAATCCAGGAAGATTTCTCGTACAATTATCCTTCCGGCGATCCGAGCGTCGACCATGGCGACGTGCTCTTCAACTCGGTCATGATCGAAGGCACCATTTACGATGAGGCGCTGGTCACGCCGACCCTGAACGCCCAGAATGACGACAGCGTCCAGAAGCTCAAGATCGTCTATGGTTGCCTTGCTCAAACCGTCTACGCCGTCAACGGCTCGACCACGTTCACGGCCCCGGCTGAAGTCCAGCCAGGAGATACGATCACCTTCCGCCTGACACAATCGCTGCCTTCCAGCGACTCTGACAAGTTGACCGTGACCGACTACCTGCCGCTGCCGCTCTTCGCCGCCGCCGAAGTAGCCACCTTTGACAATGTGACCGACGGAACCCCTCCCGCAGCCGGTCACGCCCAGTACGATGCCACCAGCACGCTGAACACTGGGTTGCTGGCTGCTCCCACCCCAACCCTCAGCGCGGATGCAACTGCCAACAGCCTGTCGTTTGACTTCGGGAGTTTTGATGACCCGTCTGACACGACCAGCGAAGTGGATATCCTCTACACTGTTACCATCTCGAACGCCCCGTACGCCGACGGCAGCTTGCTGACCAACCTGGCGCTTGGGTTTGAAAACACAACCAATGACGGATTGAACATCTATACCGCCCCCGCCCAATTTAAGCTCAAAGAGCCGGGGATTTCCCTGCGCAAGGGCGTGGTCGCCAGCGACAACGCCGCCGCCGTCTTTATCCCCAACCCGCCCGGCCCCGTTGCCTTCAACGCCCCGGGCAGCAACCCCTCCTGGAGCGGCGTGATCGCCTCCGGCGATAACAACCCAACCACCGGGCTGATTAATTCCGACGTTCAAAACGTCAATAGCGGCGATCTGGTAACTTTTGCCGTTGTGCTCGAAAACCTGGGGTCCAGCAGCCTAGGCAGCTTCGATGTTTCCGTCAAAGATACCATCCCGGCCAATTTGCAAATCCCGGCCGGCGGAATCAACCTCCAGGCATGGCGCGGAGATGGGGCGGCTGTCACCTTTACACCTGTTGGCAGCACGGCCACCGATCCATCCGGCCTGTTTGACGATGGCATCATCTTCGACGATGAGAGCGCCACCCAGGGCGTAACGCACGTTTACGACCCGGCCAGCGGCCAAAACCTGATCGTCATCACGTACGACCTGCAAATCGCCGCAGACCTGCCCGCAGCAACGGTCATCGTCAACACGGCCACGCTATTGAGTTACGCAGGAACCGACGGCGGCCCCAACCACGTCGGCGTAGCGCCCACAAATAATGTATATACCGACGACGCTACGGTAACACTGCCCGACGCCGGGCCGGTGATCAAAGAAGGCGCCAGCGTCAGTGTAACCACGCCTGAAAACTCCCCAACGCCTTTCTCATTGAAGCTGCACGCCACCGACGCCAACGGCGACCCGCTGACCTGGAGCATCCTTTCCCCGGCCGTCTATGGCACAGCCAATGTGGGCGCAAGCACGGGCGTCGTCACTTACGCGCCGTTCCTGAACTACCACGGCCCCGATACGTTCGTGGTGCAGGTCTCCGACGGCAAGCTCACCGACACGATCAACGTCAACGTCACGGTTAAATCGGTGCTCGACAAATCGGAGTTGATCTGGAACCAGAGCTACAGAATCCAGTACGATACCTGGGTAGGTTCCGAGGATATCAATGCCATGGCTTTTGCCAGCGGCTATCGCAAAGCCACCTCCGGCGCATTTACCTTCAAACCGAATCAAAAATTCACCGGTTTCAAGTGGATCACCTACCGTGGCCCGGATCAAGGCAAGGCCCAGGTGCTGGTCGATGGTGTGGTCAAGGCGACGGTCGATCTATACAACCCCGCAGCTCAATGGCAGTACCCGGTCGAGATCAAGGGGCTGACGAGCGCGAAACACACCGTCGTGGTCAAAGCCATGAATGCGCGCAATGCGGCTTCGAGCGGCAACTGGGTGGTTGTGGATGGGTTCACAGTCGGGTTGACGACGTATGACGACGACACAATCAACGTTCCGTACAGCGATCTGTTCAGCTACGGCAGTTGGGCTGGCAAGGTTCAACTGTCTGGCCCACGTTTCGGCGCGTACCGGATTTCGAGCGTGAAGGATGCGAGCATGAAGTTCTCCTTCACCGGCATGGGATTCAACTGGGTGACGGCGCGCGGGCCACTCTACGGGAAAGCAGCCATTTATGTGGATGGCATCCTGAAGAAAACAGTGGATCTGTACAGCGCCAGGCAGCAATGGCAATACCGCGTGAAGATAGATTTGGGGTATGGGACTCACACTGTCGAGATCAGGGTGCTTCACATAAAGAACCCCCTCTCCAAGGACTTCGGGGTCGTCGCCGACGGCTTTGAAATCAACTAACGAAAGTAGCCGAAAATAACACGAAAAAAGTAAGGCAAGATTTTGGGCGGTGGCAACACCGCCCTTTTCTTTTCTCGCGCTACTTTTGCGCTTTCCTCCAGCCAAATTTTGCAGCCAGCCTTGACCCTGCCCCTTTTCTCCCCTACAAAGTGCCGCACAGCGGTATAATGAAAATGATTTTCAATAGAGAGACCATATCCATTATGCAACCAAACGTTCACGCCCCCCATATTCCCCATCGACTGGAAGTAAACCATATCAGCGTTGCCTACGGAGAAAAAGCTGCGCTGCGCGACGTCAGTTTCCAAATCCCGCACGGCGCGCGGGTTGCCGTCGTTGGACCAAACGGCGCGGGCAAGTCGACGCTGTTTAAAGCGCTGGTGGGGCTTTTGCCGCTGCAAAGCGGACAAATTTTAATTCATGGCCTGCCATTGGGCGACCACAAAGACTGTGTGGCCTACATCCCCCAGCGCGAGGAAGTGGACTGGCGCTTCCCCGTTACCGTATACGACGTGGTGCTGATGGGCCGTTTCGGCGCGCGCGGCTGGTTCGCGCGCCCCAACCGCGCCGACCGCGAAGCGGTGGAACGCGGCCTGGACGAAATGGGCATCGCCGACCTGGCGCAAACCGCCATCAGCGATCTTTCGGGCGGACAGCAGCAGCGCGTCTTCCTGGCGCGCGCGCTGGCGCAGGACCCGCACATCTTGCTAATGGACGAACCTTTCACCGGCGTGGACGCCACTACACAGGAAGCCACCCTCAACCTGCTCGACCATTTGCGCAAGCAAAAAGTGACGGCCATTATTTCCACGCACGACCTGAACCTGGCCGCCAGCCGCTTCGACGCGGTCATCCTGCTTAATAAACATCTGGTGGCTTACGGAGCGCCCAAAGCAGTGCTGAACCGGGAAAACCTGGCGCGCGCCTTTGGCAGTTCCCTGCTGGTCATGGAAAACGGGATCATGATGGTGGATGAGTGCTGTCCGCCAAGTGAAGAACAAGAACAATTTACGATTTCAGATTTGTGATTTACGATTAAAACTACGGAGAATAAGGAGTGTCATCTCAATATTTCGGGGAAATTGTTGTTGCAAGGTGGTTTCGATACGGCGGCGGAACAGCATCGCCGCCTACTCAACCACCGATTATTGAGATGATAATAAATATCATACAAACGACAGAGAATTGCCTAACACCAGAACAGCCGACATTCTTGCGCGCCAGATCATCCGTTCGGCCACATCGGTTGGCGCAAACTATCGCGCAGCGTGCAGGGCAAAATCCACACCCGATATGATCAATAAATTAGAAATCGTTGAAGAAGAAGCCGATGAAACCCTTTACTGGCTCGAAATTCTTCAAGAAGTATTGCCATTGCCAGAACTTCCAATCCTTTCCAAAGAAGGCAATGAACTACTTGCCATGACCGTTGCGTCCATCAAAACCCTCAGATCGCGGAAATAATCGCAAAGCGCAAATCCAAAATCGCAAATCGAAATATGAACTTCCTCTTAGAACCCCTCACCTACGCCTTCATGCAGCGCGGACTCCTGGCCGGCACCATGGTCGGGATTCTGTGCGCCGTCATCGGCACCTACGTCGTCCTGCGCGGCATGGCCTTCCTGGGCGACGCGCTGGCGCACGCCATCCTGCCGGGGGTGGCAATCGCCTACCTTTTCGGCGGCAACCTGCTGCTGGGGGCGCTGGTCGCAGCCGTGGTGGTGGCCGTCGGCATCGGCTATTTCTCCCGCCAGGGGACGATCAAAGAAGATACGGCAATTGGCATCCTGTTTGCGGCGGCGCTATCGCTGGGGGTGGCGATGATCAGTTCGATCCGCACCTACGCCGTCGATTTGAGTCACATCCTGTTCGGCAACGTGCTCGGCGTCTCCCCCACCGACCTGTGGCTGACCGCCGGACTGGGACTGGCCGTCCTGCTGACGGTTTTCCTGCTCTACCGGCCTTTCATGGTGATTTCTTTTGATCCGGTGCTGGCTGCCACGCTGCGCCTGCCCACAGAGCTGCTGCGCAACATTATGCTCATCCTGCTGGCGGTGACAATTGTCGTCTCGCTGCAAACCGTCGGCGTAGGGTTGGGTGCGGCCATGCTGGTCACACCCGCCGCAACAGCTTACCTGCTCACCAAACGGTTGTCGTCGATGATGCTGGTCTCCGCCGGGCTGGGAGCGCTGTCGTCCATCGTTGGATTGTACATCAGCTATTATCTAAATATCGTCTCCGGCTCGGCGATTGTGCTGACGGCAACGGCGATTTTTATGATTGTGTTTTGGGTCAAGCGGGGAAAAAGATGAGTCGGTTATTGGGGGAAACGCGGCGGCGCAAATAAAAAGCCGGTCATGCCGGCTTTTTCAAAAACGATGTACGACCGCTTGAAAACGGAGATGTCAATTTCCCAGGGTAGTATCCACACGTTTGGCAAGCGGGTCCAGGTGCTTGCGCAAAATTTGGACTGAGTCCAAAGACGGGTTTTCGGCAGCGTCATGCATAATTGCGCCGATTTCCTCGCTCAACTGCTGTTCGATGCGTCGCCAGACGGAGATATTGTAATATCCGCGCCCATTCGTGGCAGCCAGCATGACCGCTTCGCGCGCCGGGTTCCCCGGTGAATAAATTTCACGCAAGGCATCCATGCGCGAAGGCGTACCACCCGTTTCCCGCCAATAGCGCAGGTTGATCTCCTTGCTGGACAGGAATTTAACCAATTCCACAGCCGCGTGTTCTTGCTGCGAGTTGCCGCGCACATGATCCCAGACAACGAACCCCCCACCGCCCGTCCAGGGAGTTTCTGTCACCGAAGCCACGCCCAGGTTGTTCCGCATCGCAAAATTGTCCTGCGTATTAATGAGCGCATTGGCTCCGCCGATGTTGGCAAGCACGGCGGCAACACGGCCTGCGCGGAACAGGTCGAACGTCTCCCGCTGGGTAAGTTTCTTATATGCTTCTGGAACTATGCGATAAATATCCAGCCAGTCTTTCAGTCCATCCAGGGCTTGCGGACTGTTA
>JBARBA010000213.1:0-7470 GCA_049792555.1 Anaerolineales bacterium | reverse complement strand
GCTTTGGCGATGCCGCCGTGAGCGTTGATCCAGGCTGTCAGCGCTTCCACGTTCATCGGCGAAATGTCATTGGCTGCCACGATTGCGCCGCATTCGGCGAACGCCTTGGCGACAGCCCGTCCCGTGCCTTTGCCTGCGCCGGTCACGAGTATCACTTTGTTTTTAAAGTCGTCCATGGGTAGATTCCTTTGCGGAGCGCGCGATATCTAACGTCTACTTTCCACACACCGGTATCTGATCGGGGTTTTCCTGCGCGTTCAAGCGCAGCCCCCAATACGGCGAGGGGTCGTAGGTATTGTTGATATCCAGTTCGTTTTTGAAATGGCCCGATCCGTCGTCGCGCACCACCGAAATGTGCAGGTGGACGCCGACGGGGTTATTCGGGTCGCCCGAATAATCGCCCTGGTATCCGAGCAACGTCCCGGCCTCGACGTATTGTTCCCGCGTGCCCGGCGGGAACTGCGACGAAATGAAAGAATTTCCGTTCGCGTCGGCCATGTGGGTGTAATAGACCCAGATTTGGCGTCCCGGTTCTAGCGGGTCGGCTGGAATGCGCACGATCAGCGAGGATTTCCAGTCGGATAAACGGGTGAGATAGCCGGGGTAGGCGGCAACCACCTTGGTCACGCCAACGTCGGTGCCTGCAAAAATATCGATGCCCTGGTGTGGGTGTCCCGGCTGGAAGGTATCGCCCCACAGATAACCGGCCATGCCCGTCGTCGGGAAAATGAATGGCGCATCCCCGCAGCGCGCGCCGGCCTGGATCACCAGGTCGGCATAGGCGGATGGATGCAGGAGATAGTCCATCACCATGGGCGAGCGGGCGTCGGAAACGCGCAGCTTCGAATAAATATAGATGCCCAGGCCGAGTAAAACCCCCGCGATAAGAATGATGATAAGCCTGCTCATAGGCCGTTGCGTAGACATACTGATGATTATAACCGGTGAAAAAGGCGACTGTCACCTGGCCTGCCCGTTGGCACATGCTTTTCTTAAAGTCAGAGCGTTCGCCTCAAAATTACGATAATCGAACCGCGACCCCCTAACGGGGCAAGCGCTCGCTACACCTGCCCTCCCGAAGGGACGCCGGGACAGGTGTGGCGGGCGGTGCCAGGGAGAACGCAAAGAAAAGATTTTAAACTTCGTGTTTTTCGTGTACTTCGTGGATAAAAAAGACTTTAAGAAAGGCGTGCCCGTTGACATTCCTCGTACCCAACGTTAACGGAAAACCGACTTTCCTCTTTCCGTTTTCTTACAGGCGCGGAATAAGATAAGGCTATCAAACAAACATTCAAAAAGGAGCTTGCCATGACTTTCTACATTTCCACCAACCCGTACCAAACCGCCCACCGCTGGATTGTCAACGATGCGTCCCCCGAAGCGCGCTCGCTGCCGGTCGACGTGCGCGACGAAGACGAAGCCTACGTGTTGACCGCGTTCGTCCCCGGCCTGACCGCCGATGAACTGAACATTCAGGTGCTCGACGACACGGTCAGCGTCGAAGGCGAGTACAAGCACGACGAGAATCAATACCTGCTCACCGAGCTTCCGTCGGGCGTCTTCCAGCGCGCGCTGCGCCTGCCCACCGCCCTGGACGCCGATAAGGCCGAAGCCAGCATCGATAACGGCGTCCTGACCCTGCGGCTGCCCAAAGCCGAATCGGCCCGGCCCAAAGTCATCAAAGTCGCCGCCCACTAACATTTCCCATGATCCAGGTTCGCAGGGACGCCGTGAGGCGTCCCTGCCTCTTTAAGGGTAAAATACTCTCCATTCATCCTATGGAGAATTGCCGTGCGTATAAAACTGACTTTCCTGCTGATCCTGTTTTTGCTGACATCCTGCGCCTCCCCAACCGCCGCCGGGCCGACTGCCAGCCCCGAACCCACTCTTACACCCCAGCCGACGGTTGGCCCAACCCCCACCTTGCCTGCGCCGCTGGTCATCCTGGTTCTGCCCGCCGATATGGACGCGCAGCGTTCCAAGGATTACCAGACCGCCGTCTATAACCTGGCCCAGGCCGCCGGGTATCGCTTCCAGGTGCTGAACAAACTCGGCATGGATGATCTATCCCTGCAACGCAATTTACAGGTCGTCATCGCCTTGCCGCCCGACCCCGGCATCGCCGATCTTGCGGCCGCCTTTCCCCAGACGCAATTCCTGACCGTCAACATCTCAGGGATCAGCCCCGGCGGCAACGTCAGCGTGCTGGGCGGCAATGATTTGCCGATTGACAAGGTGGCATTCATGGCCGGTTATATCGCCGCCATGATTACCCAGGATTATCATACCGGCGTGCTCTTGCGCAAGGGCGCGCCCGATGCCGAAAAAATAAGCACCGCCTTCCATGCCGGGCACATGTTCTTCTGCGGTTTGTGCAATCCCTATGCCGGGCCGTTTAACGATTATCCCCTTAGCCAGGACATTCCCCAAGACGCCAAACCGGCCGAATACACGGCATACGCCGATATTCTAATTCGCAATAAAGTGGATACCATTTTCCTGCCGCCCGGCATGGACACGCCCGAACTGCTGCAATACCTGCCCACCGTCGGAATTTTGATGATCGGGACGCAAAGCCCGACCAAAATCCCCGGCGGCTGGGTGCTGACCTTGCAGCCCGATTACCTGGCCGCGCTCAAAACAGCCTGGCCGGACTTGATCGCAGGCAAAGGCGGCAAGGCCTTCCCCGCGCCGCTGGCGTTCACCGATATCAACGCCGATTTGTTCAGCGCCGGAAAGCAGCGCATCGCGCAGCAAACCCTGAATGACCTGCTCTCCGGTCTGATCTCCACCGATGTAAAACCCTGAGATTTTCGGGAATCAAAAACGAGCCGTCCTTTTGGGGCGGCTCGTTTTTTAGGTTATCGATTAGTTGCCAGCATTTGCAGCGCAGCGGAAGCCGATGTGGTCATTGGCATCGCCGAGATATTTCGAAGATTTCGAATCGGCGCTCAAATCGGGAGACGAGGCGTAACCGCGCGCGGAAACGCGTATATCTCTGAAAGAATCCACCCACGAGCCGCCGCGGATGACGCGGCGCAGGCCCTGCCCTACGGCTACACTTGGGCCGGTTGGGTTCTGGGAAGCCTGCCCCGCATAATAATTCGGGTCGTAGAAATCTGCCACCCATTCCCAAACGTTCCCGGCCATGTCCAAAATACCGAAGGGACTGGCGCCGGCCGGGTAACTGCCCACTTTGCTGGTGTCACGCACGCCATAGTCGTAGTTTGCCAGGTTATTATTGGGGCTTGGGTCGCCCCACGGGTAACGGCGGTAATCGGTGCTGCCGCGCGCGGCATATTCCCATTCCGCCTCGGTGGGCAGGCGACGACCGGCCCACGCGCAGTAAGCGGAGGCATCCCCCCAGCTTACGTTAATAACCGGGAAATCATTAAAGTCCGGGTTGCCAAAATAGCTTTTGCGTGTGGCAGAGTTGAATGCGCGCGGCGGTGTGCATTTGCCCGCTTTTGTGCAGAGCGTATACATGCCATTGGTCACTTCCAGCTTGTCCATCCAAAAAGCGGAGACGGTGACGTTATGCGCCGGTTTCTCCATGGACTTCGCATCGGTATCCACGCCGCCCATGTAGAACGTGCCGCTGGGGATGTACGCCATCTGCATTGCATCGGCGTTCGACGTCTTTACATCCCCGGCTTTGCCCCCGGTTGTTGCCTGGGTGGCAATGGAGACTGTGGTGGGGGCAGCGGTTGGAAGGCTGATCGCTGTCGGTTGCGCCGCGCCGCCTCCACAAGCTGTTAACAAAAGAACAAGAACGGTAATTACTGGGATCAATTTTTTCATAGTGTATTCCTCCGGGGGTAAGTATATTGGGTTGGACGAAATGCCTGCATCACCCAATGGTATGGGTTACTTGCAGGTATAATGCCGGGAACTTTTACAAGGAGCGATTAATGAAAGTAGATAATTTTAGCACGTACCAGCGCGAATCGCGCAAAACCTGGAACCTGGTCCAAACCGACCACCCGATTGTCTACCCGACGCTGGGTCTGGTCAATGAAGCCGGGGAACTGGCCGGGAAAGTGAAGAAAATCTTCCGCGATAAGGCCGGAGTCATTTCCGAAGAGGACCGTCAAGCCCTGAAATATGAACTCGGCGACGTGCTCTGGTACATGGCGCAGATTGCCACCGAACTCGATCTCGATTTACAGGAAGTTGCGGAGGCCAATCTCGAAAAGCTTTTCTCGCGCCTCGAGCGAGGGAAAATCAAAGGCGAAGGCGATTATCGTTAGATGCGTCGTCGTAGCGCCGATCACAGTTTCCAGAACTGGAAAAGCCGAAAGCCGAGGGCAGCCCAATCCAATGGAATATAAATAAAGCTGGCTACTTGACTGGTGATACGCCAAAACGCATCGCTGACCGGCTGAACATACCAAAATATGATGAAAATCACCAGGATCGAGTAGGACCCCAGGAATTCGATCTTTTCGCGCACATAGGGATCAAGATGTGGGCGCAGCGCCCCGTAACCGTCGAAGGGTGGAAAAGGCAGCAGATTAAAGAGCACAGCCATCACTTGCAGGTAAGCCAGGTAGGCCAAGCCGGGCCAAATGCTGGCATATGGCAAATCGGTGAGTGTATAAGTGGATGGGGCAAATTGCAAAATAATTGTCAGGGTTAGCGCCACAATCACATTCGCCGCCGGGCCTGCCAACGAAACGGCAGTCTCCCACTTTGCGCTGCGTAAACGCCATTTTTCGATGTAAACCGCCCCGCCGGGGAGACCGATCCCACCCAGGGCGAGCATTGCCAACGGAAGCAGGATGGAATAAACAGGGTGGGTATATTTCAGCAGGTTGAACGTCAAATACCCTTTGTCTTTGACCGTAGTATCGCCGCCGTAGTAAGCCACCAACGCATGTGAAAATTCATGTAAACACAGCGAGAAAAGCCAACCGACCAGCACAACCAGGAAAGTTAACGCCATAATTAATCGTACCCGTTCGGGTGGCTCTTATGCCATTCCCAGGCCGAGCCGATGATATCGTTCAGCGACTCATGCTGTGGTTTCCAACCCAACTCGCGGCGGATTTTATCCGAAGATGCCACCAGCCGCGCCGAATCGCCGGGGCGACGCGGCGACTCCACCACCGGAATTTTCTGCCCCGAAACAGCCCCGGCGGCATCGATCACCTCGCGCACCGAGTAGCCGTTGCCGGAACCGACGTTGTAGATCAGCTTTTCGCGCTCTCCAAGCGCGTCCAGCGCCAGGATGTGGGCGGAGACCAGGTCGGCAATGTGGATGTAGTCGCGGATGCAGGTGCCATCGGGCGTGGGGTAATCGACGCCGAAGATATGGGCGCATTCGGCCTTTCCCAGCGCTACGTTCAACACGCGCGGAATCAGGTGCGACTCGGGTTGGTGCGCCTCGCCGCGTCCTGGCAGCGCGCCGGCCGCGTTGAAATAACGCAGCGCCGCAAAGCGCAGCCCGTGGATCTGGCAGTACCAGTCCAGCGCCTGTTCGGTCGCCAGCTTGGTAAACCCGTAGGTGTTCGTTGGGCCGAGCGGAGAGTCTTCGTGTAACGGTTCATCGCAGGATTGATAGACCGCCGCCGTGGACGAGAGCACCAGGCGTTTGACGCCGACCTTGACGGCGATATCCATCAACGTCAGGGAATTGATCAGGTTGTTGCGCATGAATTTCCCGGGAGACTTCATACTTTCCCCGGCCTCAATAAACGCCGCGAAGTGCATCACGGCGTCGTATTTTTGCTCCGTCATGGCCAGCGCCAACTCGTGGCTGTCTGAAAGGTTGGCCTGGATGAAAATCGCCCCTTGTGGAATGGCCTTGGAGTGCCCGGTTACAAGCGAATCGTAAACAGTCACGCTATGCCCGGCCTTCAGCAAAGCCTCGGCAGTTGCCGAACCAATGTAACCCGCCCCGCCTGTAACAAAAATGTTCATGAGTGCTCCATCTACGAAGTCCACCCTGTAAAATCATCAGGGCAGGCGAAGATCACTAAGAAAACCAAAGATTTTAAAACTTCGTGAACTTCGTGTTCTTCGTGGATTAAATTTGGGGTTTTTGTAAATGCCAATCGGTGGCTTGCTGGTAAGCGTGCGCCATCTTGAACAGCGCCGGTTCGTCAAAAGGCCGTCCCATCAGCTGCATCCCAACCGGCAGGCCGCTGGCGTCAAAACCGACCGGGAAAGCCAGCCCAGGCACACCGGCCAGGTTGGCGGGCAGGGTAAAGACGTCTTCGAGGTACATTGCCAGGGGATCGTCGCCGTGCGAGCCAATCGGGAAGGCCGTCGTTGGCGCAACCGGGCAGGCGATGGCATCGACTTCGTTGAAGACCAGTTCAAAATCGCGCCGGATCAACGTGCGCACCTTTTGCGCCTGCCCATAAAAGGCATCGTAGTAACCGGCTGAAAGCGCGTAGGTGCCGAGCATGATGCGGCGCGTGACTTCGTCGCCGAATTTTTCGCCGCGCGTCTTGTAAAACACGTCCCACATATTCGCGCCGTCCACGCGCGCGCCAAAACGGATGCCGTCATAGCGCGCCAGGTTGGCCGAAGCCTCCGCCGGGGCGATCAAGTAATAGACCGGCACAGCGTATTGCGTGTGCGGCAGGCTGACTTCCTTGATTTCCGCGCCCAGCGATTTTAGCACATCAATCGCCGCGCGGACTTTTTCCTCGACTTCGGGCTGGATGCCCGCGATGAAATATTCCCTGGGGACGCCGATGCGTTTACCCCGCAGGTTGCCGCCGTTATCGAGGCGGATTTCAGGCCCCGGCACATCTTGCGTGGTGGAATCGAGCAAATCGCGCCCGGCCATCGTCGCAAAGACCTCGGCCACGTCCGCAGCCGAGCGGCCAAAGCAGCCGGGGCAGTCGAGCGATGAGCCGTAGGCCACCAACCCATAACGGGAATTGCGTCCGTAGGTGGGCTTGAGACCGGTCACGCCGCAGAACGAAGCCGGCTGGCGGATGGAGCCGCCCGTATCCGAGCCGACCGCCACAGCCACGAGTCCGCCCGCGACTGCCGCCGCCGAGCCGCCCGATGAGCCGCCGGGAACGCGGGTCAAGTCCCAGGGGTTGTGGGTCACGCCGTAGCCGGAGTTTTCGGTCGAGGAGCCCATGGCAAACTCGTCGGTGTTGGTCTTGCCGACGATCACCATCCCGGCGGCTTGCAGCCGCTTGACGACGGTCGCCGTAAAGGGCGGAACCCAGCCTTCGAGAATCCGGGAGCCGCAGGTGCAGGGCATTCCTTCCACCACGAAAACGTCTTTGATTGCAACGGGGATTCCCAGCAGTGGTTCTTGCTGCCCGTCGCGTCGTTTCTGGTCGGCCAGGTCGGCCTGCTGCAACGCGGATTCGGCAGCGACGTGCAAAAAGGAGTGCAACTTGCCGTCCAGCGCGGCAATGCGTTCCAGCGCCGCCTGGGTCAGTTCGCGGCTGGAGATTTCGCCCTTGCGCAGGGCAGATTGGGCTTCGGTCAGGGAAAGGT
>JBARBA010000212.1:0-9762 GCA_049792555.1 Anaerolineales bacterium | reverse complement strand
CCCCTACCCCTACCTCCGCCAACCCAACCCTTAAAAAGGACCATTCATGCCAGAGATTGAAATTTTTCCCAACGCCGCCGCGTTGGCCCAGCACGCCGCCGGGCAGTTCACCGCCCTGGCCGAATTTGCCATCCGCAAGCGCGGACGCTTTGCCGTGGCGCTTTCGGGCGGCTCCACGCCGAAGCCGATGAACGCGCTGCTCGCCGCGCCGCCCTTTGCCACACGGATTGACTGGTCGAAGGTCTATGTCTTCTGGAGCGACGAGCGCTGTGTGGCCCCGCAGGACGCCGAGAGCAATTACGGCAATGCGCGCGAGGCGCTTTTGATCCATGTGCCCATTCCGCCGGAGAACATCCAGCGTGTGTTTGGCGAGCTGGCCCCCGAGCACGCCGCGCAAAAGTACGAAGACAAGCTGCGCGAGTTCTTCGCCGGGAAAGCTCCGCGCTTCGACCTGGTGCTGCTCGGCCTGGGCGAAGACGGGCACACCGCTTCGCTCTTCCCCGGCGCGCCCGCTGTGCGCGAGAACAGCCGTTGGGCGCTGGCCGTCAAACACAGCACCCCGCCCCTGCCGCTGGTGGACCGTGTGACGTTGACGCCGCCAGTCATCAACGCCGCCGCCAACGTGACCTTCCTGGTCACGGGCGCGGCCAAGGCCGAGCGCCTGCGTCAGGTGCTGCGCGATCAATATAATCCCGATAGATTGCCCGCCCAGGTGGTGCGCCCCAAAGACGGGAAGCTTTTCTGGTTTTTGGACGAGGCTGCGGCGGGGAAGATTTAGGGGAGGACGGGTCGGGGCGTGCGCCCGTCAGGGTAGACCCTGTCCCAACGGGAAAGAACTGTTTGACGCAAAGTTTAAAGCAACCAAAATGACAAGACAGGGCGGCCACAAGGCCGCCCTGTCTATTGTCCACTATCAGGCGCGCGCATTTCCCCCCCGCTGGCGCAGCGCCGTTATTTGTGGTTTTACCGCTAACGCGGCGCTCCTTAATCTGCGCCGGTGGGCAACTTCTCGTCCACGCCGATCCACAGGTGGCCGGGCAGGACAGTTTTATCGGGCTTGATGGAAATAGGGATGCTGCTATGCCCATCCACTTTTTCCATCGAACTCGGGTTGACAAAACACAGGTTGGGGGAGCGCCCATACTTGTTTTGATAATATTTGGCGGCAGCGTTGATTTCTGCGAACAAGTCCGCTGATTTATCGGTTTTCAGCCACAACATGCCAACATTCATAATGTGCCTCCGCTATTAGAACATATATTCTATATTATATGCCGTTTTATTGAAAATGCAAGGGGCAATCGTGACGAATCCGTGACATGGCGTCCTCAAAATAAAATTTCTCTTAACAACGTCATAGAATCCCGACAGACAATATTGCCACCCTCCGTGAAGCGCGCTATAATCACCACTCGCATGTAAGGAGAAATAAAATGCCAATTTATACGTATCGTTGTGAGAACTGCGGTGTGCGCTTCGAGCGCCAGCAGTCATTTAGTGACCAGGCGCTGACGCGCTGTCCCGAATGCAACAAGAACAAACTGCGCAAAGTCATCACCCCGTCCGGAATTATCTTCAAAGGCTCCGGCTGGTACGCCACGGACAATAAGTCGAAGTCCGGCGCAGTGAAGCCGACACCCGTCAAAACCGGCAGCGAGACCAAGAGCGAGGGCAAGAGCGAGAGCAAGGAGGCTACGCCCACAGCTTCAGTGCCGTCGGCTTCTTCTTCGGATTCGGGTTCGTCACCTTCATCTTCAAGCAGCAACGACTCTGGCCCAGCGAAGAGCAATTCATCAAACGAGTAAATTTTCCCAGTCAAGCAGACGGGCAGCCATTTGGCTGCCCGTTTTTATATCCCGCGCTGTGTTGCCCCGCATTGACTCCCGCCAGGCTGCGAAACGTTGACAGTTCATATCCGAAAGCAGCGTGGAACAATGAAAGTGAGCAGGAAATTGAAGTAGGTCATTTTCATTATTCGTGGAGAAAATCGTGCGTTCTGCGCGCGACCATCATCAATGCGCCGGGCCTTGGCTCAAGGGTTGCGCCCATGTGAATACAGGTATTGGGATTCTCCAACTTAAAATGAATTGCAATGAAAACAGCGTGTGTTCTTTCTTGACACCCCTGCGCATCGCTACTATAATCAGCCCGCTTAACTTGAGACTACGCGTACTGCCATAACAGTACCAGCTTCCAGGCTGTCATTATAAAGGAGTAACAAATGGGTCCCCAACCGAAACGCAAACACTCGAAAGGCCGCCGCGACCGTCGCCGCGCACATGATGCATTGACGGCAGCCAATCTCACCGCCTGTCAAAACTGTGGTCAGATGTGCCTGCCACACACCGTTTGTCCCAAATGTGGACATTATAGGTCCCGTGAAGTGATCGAAATCGAAAAAGAAAAAAAGAAATCGTAACCACACATCACTTGCGCGCCGCGACTTGCACGGCGCGCGGGTGGTTTAAATTCAATGCCAGACCTGACAGGTCTCCGGCGACGCTTTGCCCGGCAGTCTCGTTGCTTTACCCAGATGACTTACCCGGCCAGGCGCTGTGTGAGACCTGTCAGGTCTTATAAGAGGTGAAAAATGACGCTCGATTATCAAAAAACGGCCTTCGTATTTCCAGGCCAGGGTTCGCAGGCCGTTGGCATGGGCAAAGAACTGGCAGGGACGTACCCTGCCGCGCGTGAAATTTTCGAACAGGCCGATTCGATCCTGGGCTTTGCCTTTTCGAAATTGCTCTGGGAAGGGCCGATGGAGGACCTGACCGATACGCTTAACACGCAGCCTGCGCTTTTTACCCACTCCCTGGCCGCGTACCGCGTTTTTCAATCGCTTTGCCCGGGCACTGCTCCCGTTTACATGGCCGGACACTCGCTGGGAGAGCTATCCGCCCTGGCTGCGGCGGGCGCGCTACCTTTCGACGAAGGCCTGCGCCTGGTGCGCCGGCGCGGCGAGTTGATGAAGCGCGCCGGTCAGGTCAACCCCGGCGGCATGGCCGCCATCATCGCGCTTGACATCCCGGCGTTGGACAAAATCTGCGCAGAAGCCAGCCTGTCCTGGCGGACTGTCCAGGGCGCGCCGGGCGAAATCGTCCAGGTTGCCAACGACAACTGCCCGGGACAGGTGGTCATCTCCGGCGCAAAACCGGCGCTCGAACGCGCAATCGTCCTGGCCAAAGCGGCAGGCGCGCGGCGCGCCCTGCCGTTGGCCGTCAGCATTGCGGCGCACTCGCCCCTGATGGATTCGATCCAGGCCGATTGGGACGCCGCCGTCGACGCCGCCGCTTTCGTGGACGCAGTCATCCCGGTCGTGGGCAACGTTCATGCGCAGCCGATCACCTCCGCCGCCGACCTGCGCGCCGACGTCAAGGCGCAGATGCAGTCGCGCGTGCGCTGGACAGAATCGGTGCGCTTTATGCTGGCGCAGGGTGTCACAACCTTCGTCGAAGCCGGGCCGGATACGGTTCTGGGCGGGATGATCAAGCGCGTCGACGAAAACATCATCAAGCTGCCGTTGGGAAATCCGCAGGATTTTGCTGCGCTTTAATATATAAGTCACCCGGTTTATTGTATAATCACCCAAAATTCGCCCAAACAGGAGAAGCTATGTCCCCAATCGATTTTCCCAGCGTCATCCAAAACCCCAAAGCGCGCGCCTGGATCCACGAAATGGTCGCCCTGTGCCAGCCAGATGCAGTCTATTTTTGCAATGGCTCACAGGAAGAATACGACCAGATGTGCCAGGCGCTGGTGGATTCCGGCACGTTCATCAGGCTCAACCCTGAGAAGCGTCCCAATAGTTTCCTTTCCCGTTCTGACCCGGCGGATGTGGCGCGCGTGGAGGACCGCACCTTCATTTGCAGCGCCAAACAAGAAGATGCCGGCCCCACCAACAATTGGATGGCCCCCGCTGAAATGAAAAACAAATTGACCGGGCTGTTCACCGGCTCCATGCGCGGACGCACGATGTACGTGATCCCTTTCAGCATGGGGCCGCTCGGCTCGTTCATCTCTCACATCGGCATCGAACTGACCGACTCGCCCTACGTGGTCGTCAATATGCGCATTATGACGCGCATGACCAGTAAAGTGTGGAATTTCCTCGGCGCAAACGGCGCGTTTGTGCCCTGCCTGCATTCGGTGGGCGCGCCGCTGGCCCCGGGACAGAAAGACATCGCCTGGCCGTGCAATGCCGATAATAAATACATCGTCCATTTCCCCGAAGAACAGGCCATCTGGTCGTTCGGTTCGGGCTACGGCGGCAACGCCCTGCTCGGCAAAAAATGCTTCGCGCTGCGCATTGCCTCGACCCTGGCCCGCGACGAAGGCTGGCTGGCCGAACACATGCTGATTTTGGGCGTCGAATCGCCCGAAGGCCAGAAGACCTACGTGGGCGCGGCCTTCCCCTCGGCCTGCGGCAAGACCAACCTGGCCATGCTGATCCCGCCTGATGACTTCAAAGGCTGGAAAGTGACCACCGTCGGCGACGACATTGCCTGGATTAAGCCCGGCCCCGATGGACAGATTTACGCCGTCAACCCCGAAAGCGGCTATTTCGGCGTGGCCCCCGGCACATCGACCAAGACCAACCCCAACGCGATTGCCAGCCTCAGCGCCAATTCCATTTTCACCAACGTAGCCCTGACCGACGACGGCGACGTGTGGTGGGAAGGCCTGAGCAAGGTCGCTCCCGACCACCTGATCGATTGGACGGGCAAGGATTGGACGCCCGACTGTGGCCGCAAAGCCGCTCACCCCAATTCCCGTTTCACCGCCCCCGCCAGCCAGTGCCCCTCGATCGACCCTGATTGGGAAAACCCGGCCGGGGTGCCGATCAAGGCCTTTATCTTTGGCGGACGGCGCAGCACCACCGTTCCGCTGGTTTACCAGGCATCGAACTGGGCCTCAGGCGTTTACCTGGCCTCGACCATGGGCTCCGAGATGACCGCCGCCGCCGCCGGGACCATCGGGCAGGTGCGCCGCGATCCATTCGCCATGCTGCCTTTCTGCGGCTACCACATGGCCGACTACTTCAACCACTGGCTGGGCTTTGGCCGCCAGATTGCCAACCCGCCGGCGATTTTCAGCGTCAACTGGTTCCGCACCGACAAGGATGGCAAATTCCTATGGGACGGTTACGGCGAGAACATGCGCGTGCTGCACTGGATCGTTCAGCGCGTCAACGGCAAGGCTGCCGCTGTCGAAAGCCCGTTGGGATTCATGCCACGCTACGATGACCTGATCCTGGGCGGGCTGAAAGATTTCACTCGTGAGAAGTTCACCGAACTGATGACGGTTGACCGAGAGCTATGGATGGCCGAACTGCTGCTCCAGGAGGAGTTGTTCGTCAAACTGGTCGACAAACTGCCCAAGGAGTTGATCTTCATCCGGCAGCTTCTGCTGGCCGGGCTGGCGCGTTCACGGGCCAAGTGGACGGCGTAATTTTGTTCTACAGTCACAGGGCTGTCCGAGAGGGCAGCCCTGTTTTTGTTCTTTTGGATTTCGTATGGCGGTCCCCATATCTGGCGACCAAGACGTAAGTCGAAATGAATTTCGACTTACATCTTGCGATAGATCACCCCGTAAAATCACCGGGAATCTTCGTGAGCGCTTAACTTTGCCTGCGGTACACCGTCGTGCTTTCGGCGAGGCAGCGGAACAGGCAGGCGGGAGATTCCCGGAGAACCTTTTGCTTACAGCGCCCAGGAAAGGAGTACCCCGATCAGGGCAACGATCACGCCCAGGTGCAGCAGCAGGTTCGAGCGCACAAGATACCAATCAGGCGGCAGGATGCTGACCAGCAGCAGGTTGAGCAGGATCAGGCCGATGCCGACTAGCGGCAGCAGGCCCTTGCGGGGGGCCAAATAGGCAGATGCGTGGTCGAGAAATTTTGAAAATCGGTTAATCATGGGTTGATATCCTCCAATTCTTTGGGTGGGTGAGAGGCCTGCCATTCTTTGAACTGCGCCACCAGGCGGCCGGGGATGCGTCCGTGGATCAGCACGCCGCCGCGTCCGTGTTCGATGCGGTCGATTTGCCCGGATTCATGGAACGACGAAATCAACTGGCCTTGCTGGTAGGGCAGCCAGACCTGGATCGGCGCATACGTTTCATATAGCTCTTCTTTGATTTTTTGGATCAAATCCTTGATCCCGACGCCGTTGATGGCCGAGATGGCGATGGCCTGCGGGTATTGCGCCAGCGCCGCTTGCGCCGCTTCGGGGTCTTTCAGCCGGTCGATTTTGTTGAGCGCCGTGATGACGGGGATGTGCTCCGCGCCGATTTCCTTGAGGGTTTGCTGGACGGCCTGACACTGCGCCAGCGCATTGGGGTGCGAGATGTCGACGACGTGCAGCAGCAGGTCGGCTTCGGTGATCTCTTCCAACGTGGCGTGGAAGGCTTGCACCAGGGCGGTGGGCAGTTTCTGGATAAATCCGACGGTATCGGTGAACAGGCCGTTGTAGCCGCCCGGCAGCTCCACTTTGCGGGTGGTCGGGTCGAGGGTGGCGAAGAGCTGGTTGGCGGTGTAAACGTCCGCTTTGGCGATGCGGTTCAACAGGGTCGATTTCCCGGCGTTGGTATATCCGACAAGCGCCACGGTGGGAACGCGCGAACGCTTGCGCTGGGCGCGGTAGCGCTGGCGGTGTTCGTGGACTTTTTCGAGTTCCTTCTTTAGCGTGGCAATTTTCTTGCGGATTTCGCGGCGGTCGACTTCGAGCTGGGTTTCGCCGGGGCCGCGCAGCCCCACGCCGCCCACGCCGCCGGAGCGTCCGCCGCCGCCGCCGGCCTGACGGGCCAGGTGCGTCCATTGGCGGGTTAAGCGCGGCAGGTAGTATTGGTACTGCGCCAGGCTGACCTGCAACATGCCTTCGCTGGTGTTGGCGTGCTGCCCGAAAATATCCAGGATCAGGACGGTGCGGTCGAGCACGCGCACGTTGGGGCCGAGCAGTTCTTCGAGTTCGCGCCCGTGACGCGGGCTGAGTTCGTTATCGAAGATGATGACCTGGGCCAGGGTTTCTTCGGCCAGGATGCGCAGTTCTTCGACTTTGCCGGCCCCGATGTAGGTCTGGGGGTGGGGATGGTCGATCTTCTGGGTCATTTCGCCGACCACGTCCAGCCCGGCGGTATCGGCCAGGAGGGCCAGTTCGGCCAGGGAATCGTCGAGCGCGAGCAGGTTCTTTTCGTGGAAGATTTCGACGCCGACGAGAAATGCGCGTTCGCGCGGCGGGGTGGTGGGGGAGGGGGTTCTTTTTGCCATTAAGCTGCCTTGTTGCTGGTTTTTAGGGCTTTGATGTCTGTTGCATCTATCCCCAAGGTTAAGATTCTTAGCGATAGATACGACTTACCCATTATTTTCCATCCTTATTCTTGAACCATTTCATTTGGAAAGTCAAAGATTGGTTATTGCTGAAAACATATTTGAAGAGATCAGGTGTCCCGAAATGATATTCAGCCAGCACTCGAGATAGATTCAAGAAAAAGGTCAGTAGACTATCTTCTTTTGATTCAAAGAATGTTATTGAATTCATTAAATCAGCACTCAGATTATCCCAAAGGTAAAAAATTTTATCCACAAAAACAATAGTGCATTCATTCAATATACATACCAAATTAATTCTCTGTTCAGGTGGTATTGACAATTGAGATTCTATCCATTTTTGATAAAATGTTTCTGGCTTGAGGTTTAATCTATAAGCAAAAAGGCAACCTAATACTGGTGTAGGAGGTCCAAAACCAATTGAGCCAGAGCTAATGTGGGTAGACATGCCCGATTTTGACAACATCTTTGCTTCCGAAATATTCTTGGTCGCATCTTGAATTTCTTTTGTTCCAAGACTGGTCTTCACTTCGATGATGGTTGCTACACTCTCAATGGGGAATATTTGCGACCTACTTCCTACGAATAGACGAGGACAATTCAATTTATCATACAAGATAAGGTCTTCTTGTTTACTCCAATTTCCATTCGTGGCCATTATTTCTCCACGGCCTATTCCTATTTTTTCGGGTAGAAGAGGGGTTAATAATTCGCTTAATAAATCTTCTCTTTCGGCACCCCGATCTCCGTCGTGGTGGATAACTTCTAGCGCCGATGATTTAGCAGACAAAACCTGAGAATGATGTCGAAATGTTTCAATAAGAGTCATTTGAATGCCTAGAATTGCATATTTTATGTGGCTGACTAAAAAACAACCGGCGGGCTTTTGCCCACCGGTTTAATCATAACACAAGCCCGTCTTAGCTGCGAATTGTCACGCATCCCCCCGAAACGGTCAATAATTTCGAGCGAACAAAACCGCTTAATCGGTGCGGTGGCAAACCGTCCGCCTTCACGCTTTGTTGGGTACGTTTATGCTTTCCTAAACACAATTGTTATCAAATCTTCAATAAATCCAGCAACCTTTAGTGGCTTGGGGTTGTACTTGCCTGGGTGTCCACATTTGTTCCGCAAATTTAGACACTCTACCAAAATCCCTTTTTCGTTTTTATCGAAAATCCCCAAATCTTCACTTGCTTGAAGAACAACATTATCTTTGATGTTCGAAAAGTCATCAATTTTGTTTATATTTGGGGCTTTTGGGTCGTGTTGCTTTATTGCCATATTTAGGCTGGATAAACTATGTGTCATGCAACGATTATGAATATTTCTAATCGCCGCTGTCCATGCGAAGATTACACTAGGTCTATGAAGACCGTGATTGAGACATTTAACAGATTCAAGTAAATAATCTTTTTCATCTTCGTCTTTCAGGTTGGCAAGCATCTTGCCAAGAGAAGAACTATCTACTTGATGCTCGTCTTGCTGAGAAATTTGCTCGTATGGACTCCAGGTAACTTTAGAAATAGAAGTATCTAATTCAGTATAGAAATGCAAAGAATCCTTTGTGTAAATCTTTAATTCTTGCAAAACTGACTTTAAAGGCATTCCTTGTTGTTCAAGATGCTTTACGTAGCAATACTTCAAGGTTTTTACCGTTGAAATTTTGTTGATACCTGCTTTATTCAGGGCTTTTTTAAATGACCTTTGAAGAGTGCTAGCATTTATTTGAGAATCTTTAGCATGGCCTTCAATCAGCCACTTTGTAGGTTTTTGCTTGCCGATATAGGTTTTTAGTTCTTCCAAAAGTTGATTTGGGATTATTGCTTTTCTTGAACCTTTGTTCCGTAACTGTTTGATAGAAAGAAAGCCGTTTTTGAAATCAACGTCAGCAGGTTTCAGATTTAACAACTCTTTCAGTTCTAACCCTGCGGAATATATGAGAGTAAGTGCTAATCTGACTTTATAAGATTCTATATTTTCTAAAACAAGACGTATTTCAGAAATTGTAAGTACATCAGAGATATAACGTTTCTTTGGAGGAACAGGTAAGGATTTTACATCGTAGTTTTTCCCTAGAATATCGTTGTAATACACACGAAAAGCATAAATAGATTGATGAACTGTTTGAGCAGAAGATTTTTTTCTGTTTACGAGGAAGGCGACGTATTCTTTTATCTGTTCAAAGGATATTTCGTCTAAAGGTGTTTGAGGAAAATAGACTGAGAGGAGCCTTAAACACAACTTATAAGCCGATATGGTTTTTGGGCTATAGTGTAAGCGGTTTAATTCATTGTCTATCGTTTCATCGAATTGCATATATTCTCTTTTTATGTTTCGCAAGAAAGCACCCAACAGGGTTATGCAGCGACCAACAAATGACTTATGGATGGTCTGGTTCGCCGCCTGCCATCTCAAATCCCTTGCGGTGTTAAACC
>JBARBA010000211.1:0-2076 GCA_049792555.1 Anaerolineales bacterium | reverse complement strand
ATCTGGAGCCGCTATAAGGCGACGGCCACGCCGTATTACTGCCTGATCGACGAAAAGTCGCGCATGCAGGCCGCCGGGCCGTTCGATGCGGGTTGGGAGGCGTTATCGGAAGCGTGGCGCTTGCAGGTCGGGCAGGACGGCGCGCCCGAAGAACCGGAAAGGCAGGAATCGATTGGGCTATAATACCCCCTGCCGGTGAAGTGCGCTTTGCCTCGTTTTTTATTGAAACCCAAGGAGAATATTATGACAGACAGTCACAAACCAAATGATGTCAACAAAATGAGTCGCCGCGATTTCGTGAAAACGGGCCTGGCCTCGGCCGTGGCGCTGGTGCTGGGCGGGCTGACCCGGAAAGACGCACTGGCAGCGAATTCGTTTTATTTTGGGACGGACTCTGATACGGCATCCTGCACCTATCCGTGCGGCATGCCACAAGATTTTTACATCGGAAAAACAGGCGTGGGGACACTGATTGATAGCACCTATTTTAATAAGACCGCCGCATTGCAGTGCCCCACTGTATATTCCGTGCATACCTATTGGTGGTTATGCGGATCAACATCAATATACAGGCCGGCAGGCTATAAAACCAATTACGCCTGGGGCAAGGCCCAAGGGAAAGCGGCCTGCGACGCCTGGTATAACTCCCCCGTCTCGAACTATTTTTATGGGAAGACAATTTTTGCCAATGTTGAAGACAAGAGTGGCTGGCTGGAGGATGGAAGCGCAGCCAGCAAGCTTGTCAACCGCGCCGTATTGCAGGGATTCTTGGATGCAGTTGCCACTTACGTATCGTCCGGCGTAAACCCCGGATTTGTGCCGGGAATTTATACCCGCGCGAATATATGGCAACCCTATTTCGGCACCACCGGCTACCGGACGCCGCGCCCGGCGGTTTTATGGCTTACCGGCTGCGGCTGTAGTCCTCTCGTCACCTGCGCGCCAAGCGACATTACTTGCACCGGGACGCTCGCCCAGGCCAAAAACGTGATGGAAAACAGGATGGGCAAAACCGTCCTGGGCGGCAACATGGCGGTGATATGGCAGTACTATTTTACGGGGGATCCAAAATCGTGTTACAAGGATTCCGGAGACTACGACATTTCGATCAATCAAAGCGGAAGCCATACATTTAATCCGAACACATCCACATCCAACTGGAATTGGAAGAACTGCTGAGATAAAGACGCCCCGTTATTCCAATCCATATCTCGTGACACAGGAGAAAATATGACTACAAAACCCGCCAACTGGCGCACTGTTCCATCCAAGACGCTGCCCACCCCTCGCAGGGGACACTTGCTGTTATACGCTAAAGAGCGAAAGCAGTTCATGCTTTTCGGGGGCGTCAATCCCGACCCGGGCGCGGGGAACTTGAGGCAGCTTTGGACGGCCACGGAGAATGACTGGCAAAGCCGCGAATTCAACGCAGCGCCGCCCGGCCTGTCCTTCATGGCCGCCGCGCAGGACGAAACGCGGAATTCGACGGTCGTTTTTGGCGGCCTGGACGGGCCGGCTTATTCGCAAGCGACCTGGCTGTACGACGGCGCGGCGTGGACGCAGGCGGCCCCGGCCAGCGCGCCCCCGGCGCGCGCCTACGCCTGCATGGCGTACGACCCCAAACACGGCAACATGGCGCTTTTCGGGGGCGCATCCAACGCCGGGACATTCTCAGACGCGCTAAACGACACCTGGCTGTGGGACGGAGAAAACTGGAAGGGCCAATCCCCGGCCCAATCGCCGACGCCGCGCGTGGGCGCAGGGATGCTTTATCATCCAGGGCTGGCCGGTGTGATTTTATTCGGGGGCGGCAACAGCTTCGAATTCAACAACGACCTGTGGCTGTGGGACGGGGCAAACTGGAAGGAAATACACTCGAAGCACGCTCCGCCGGGACGCATCCATTTCGGCATGGCCTACGACGCCAAACATCAACAGGTCGTCCTTTTCGGGGGCTATAGCGCCGACGGCAACCTCAACGACACCTGGCTATGGGATGGGGACGACTGGTCGCAGTTGGCAACCCCGAATTCCCCCTCTTTGGCAGCCGGGATCTATCCCGCCCTGGCCTATGAC